>JAKBCJ010000185.1 GCA_021807975.1 Pseudomonadota bacterium
CGACCATGCGGACGGCGAAGTATTGGTAAACACCGCGTCCCACCGCAACAAGTGCCAGTGGATACGGGACAATCCGAAACTGTCGATCCTGCTGGTGAATCCGAAAAACCCGTATCACTGGGTGCAGATCAAATGCACCGTCCGGCGCGAACTGCGCGAGTGGGAGGAAGGCGGCGACTACGTGACCCGGCAGACCGACAAGATATGGACCAAATATACCGGCCAGCCAGGACCATATGGACTGCGCGACCCAAAGATCGAGGAGAAGCGGGTGCTGTTCTTCTGCGGGATCGATCGGATTGCGACGTTCGGGGAACCGTAGGCGCGATTGGTTGAAGCCTTGTGCAACATGGTCGTCGAGAACCGGCACCCTGGCCCGTCGAAAGCTTCTACCCGCCAAAGCCCAAGACAAAGCCGACCTGTCGGCGGATTTTGGCCAGTTGATGCGGCGTGACCTTGGAGGATGTCGGAGGTAGCCGAACCTTCGACGTTGCGGCGACCATGTGGGAGACTGCCCAGCATGCCTTGGTGCAGCCGTTCTCCCCGGTCGGTTCGATGGCGACCGACAATTCGGGGATAGCGAAGGTACCATCCTCGGTAAGCGGCACGAGAATGGCGTTCGGGTCGTGCGGGGCGAAAAGCCCATCGTCTTCGACGACGACCGCCGGCCTTCGCTTGTTGGGCCTCTTGAGCAAGGCATCGCCACGCCAATCGGCCAGGACGATCTGTCCGGCGAACAGAACCAGTGCCGATTCCTCAGCCGACATCGGTGGTCGGCGTGCCTACTTCCGCATAGAAGGCGCGCGTCTCCGCCGATGTGCCAACCCGGTGACCAATCGCCTCGCTGGCATCCCATATCCGCGCCCGGCGTGCGTCGCGGGCTGCCTTGGTTGCTACATCGCGCAGAAGCGTGGCCAGACCGATACCGCGGGCGTGAGCTTGCGCTTCGAGTTCTACACGCACGTCATCATCCAGGCGGATAGAGATTGGAACACCCATGCCAGTCTCCGAAAACCTGCTACAGCCATGTGGTGCGCGACCGTCTACGAAGCAAGCAATCAGCGGGCCGGAGATGCCAGGCACCTACACCTCAGCGATCACCCCCGGCATGGCGATACCCCGTTCCGCCGCGATCCTGGACAAGCCGGTCCAAGTGCCCTCCGGCAGCGGAATACCGTCGCGTTCCCGCTTTGCCCGCACCGCATTGCCCCGTTCACCCGGCAGCGCAAGCCGGTCGAACCCCGGGGCCGGAGGCTGTTGGGCGATGACGTCGCCCAATATATCCACATCGGACAGAAACGCCGCCGGGTCGCCGAATGCGGCAATGTCCAGGGCGATGGCCACCCCGTTCATGTTGGTGCCGGTCCGCCCGCTGAGCGCCGGGGCGATCACCGGGTTCGCGGCCGTCAGGCTGGCGAGGCATTCGATCATCAACGACAGGCCGGCGCCCTTCATCCCCGCCATCGGCATCAACGTCGCCACCTGATTCGGATCGGTCGTCGGAACGCCCGCCCGATCCAGCCCCCAGTCCGGCGGAATCGCCGCGCCGCTGTTGCGCGCCTGGGTGATCTTACCCAGCGCCACCGTCGCGGTCGCCATATCCAGCAGCAGCGGCGCCCGCCTGGCTGCCGGAATGGCGATGGCGATCGGGTTCGTGGACACCACCGACCCCTTGCTGCCGTAATAGGCCATCAACGGGACCGACGCGGTCATCACCAGTCCGACCATGCCGGCGGACGCCGCTTGCAGCGCGAATTGGCCGACCGCCCCCGCATGGGTGATCCCACGGGCGACACACCACCCCACATGCACGTTCCTCGCCAGCCCGATCGCCTCCTCCATCGCTCGGTGCATCGCGATCGGTCCGGGAGCCCGATCGGCATCCAGCAACGCGATCGCCCCGACCGAGCGAAGCATCTGAAGGTTCGGGGCCGGATTGATCTCCCCCGTCCCCAATAGTTCCACATAGCGGGGAATGCGAAGAACGCCGTGGCTATCGACGCCGCGCAGATTCGCCCAGATCAGGGTTTCCGCCCAGCCCGCTGCGTGCCCTGGGGACACGCCGGCGCTTTCGAAGACGCGGGCGGCAAACAGCGCCAGGTCCGCGTGAGAAACCTTGCGAATCATCGGGCGACGGCGAAATGCAGGTCCAGCCACCCCTTCAGCATGGCCAGCACGCGCGGGTTGTCCCCTGCCAGCGGGAAATGGTCGGTGCCGGTGACCAGGATCAAATCCTTCGGCTGGCCCGCCAGTTCCCACAGCCGGATCGACTGTTCGGTCGGTGTGACCGTATCGTCGGCACCGTGCAGGAACAGCACCGGACGCGGGCTGAGCCAGTGGATCACCTCCTCGGCCTTGAACTCGAACATGCTGCGCGCGGTGTCCGACGACACCTCCATCTGCGCCGACGGCGACAGGTTCTTGCGTAGATGTTCCTGCATCGGAACCACGTCGAAGCGCGGAACCATCAGTGCCTCGCCGGTCTTTTCCTTGTGGCGCCGCGTGGTGTCGAGCATGGCGGCAAACTTGTCCCATGCCTCCGGCGAGGCGTGCTGACCGCGGAACTTCCGCTCCCCATGACCCCACCCGCAGGAGGAGATCACCGCGGCAAACCGCTGATCGACCGCACCGGCATAGCACGCGATGGCGGCACCGAAACTGTGGCCGATCACCGCAATACGGCTGGCATCGATACGCGGATGGCCAGCCAGCCAGGTCAGGGCGTTCTTCGCATCCGCGACCTGGTCGTGGCACAGGATATACCCGCGTTTTCCGCCGCTCTTGCCGCAACCGCGAAAGTCGAAGCGCAACGCGGCATAGCCCCAGCCGGCGAGTAACCGAGCCATTTTCTCGGCATGGCTGTTGTCTTTGGAGCCGGCGAAGCCGTGCAGCACAATGAAGGCCGGCAGCTTGTCGCCGCCTGCCGGCAGATGCAGGTCGCCTGCCAGCTCGATACCGTCGGACGGGAAAGCCACTTGGTGTTCGGTGGGTGACGATTGAGTCATCGATAGGTCCTTATATGGACAGAGCAACGGGTGCGGCTACGCGCGAACCCCCAGCCCCCGCATGAAGTTATCCCGTATCCGCGCCGGGTCCCGCTCTGTCGTGTCCACCGGCTTCTGGTTGTCGATCCGGCAGCCGATCAGCCACGGCCCGTCTTCCTTCAAGGCGCGGCCGATCAACTCCACGAACGCGTCCTCATCCGCCGCCCAGGCGCTCTGCTCGATTCCCGATGCCCGGGCGATCCCGACGATATCGGCGCCCTGGCCGGTGACGGTCGGCTGACCGCCGGTGATTTGGTAAGCGCCGTTATCCATGATCACGATGCACAGGTTCCCGGGCGCCCGAGCGGCGACGGTAGACAGGGAACCGAGTTGCATCAGCACCGACCCGTCACCCTCCAACGCGAACACCTTGCGCCGCGGCTGCGCGATGGCCACACCCAGGGCGATCGGCACCGCCAACCCCATGCTGCCCAGCATGTAGAAGTTCTGCTGGCGCCGGCCGCCGGGGGACTCGGATGCCGCCCACAAATCGAAGTTCGTGTATCCGATGCCGCCGATCACGGCCTCATCGCTGTGCAACAGCCCCACCATCCGCTTGGTGATGTCGTAACGGTTCATCACCTTCGCCTGGTCCCGGTTCGCCGGGTGGTTCGCTAGTTCGGCCATGATAACCCCCGTTACTTCGCGAAGACTTTGCCGCCGGTCAGCAGCGGCGACAGGATGAAACAGCATGGCGCCATGGTGGCGAACGCCTGCACCAGGGCGCGATCGACGATGAACTCCGCCTCGTCCAGCCGCGTCATGGTGTGGGTTTCGATGTTCAGCGCATCCAACACCGGGCGCATCGTCCGCGCCACCAGTTGCTGCCCGATGTTGAACTCACCCAGAGTGCCGCGTTCGGACACCATCATCAGGGTCGGGATACTGAACGGCACCGAAAGGGATGCAATCACGTTCGGCAACGTCGCGAAGCCGGAGGTCTGCATCAGCAGGATACTTCGCAGCCCGCCCATATAGGCCCCGGCATTGATCCCCAGCGCCTCTTCCTCCCGCGTGCAGGCGAAGGCGGTAAAGAACGGATCGGCCTCGATGGCGGCGATCAACGGCCGCAGGACGTTGTCCGGCACATAGGTGACCAAACTGACGTTATGGCGCTTCAGCACATCCCGTACGATCTCGTACCAGGTTTCGGCCATCTCGCCCTCCTTCCCTCAAACTTACCAAAGGGATTCGCACGCCTTGCACGATCTCGCAACCGTTCGTAGGTAGGAAACCAGGAGGGGTTCGGATGCCTGATCGGACGAAGACATACGACGTGCTGGTTGCCGGGGGTGGCAACGCGGCGTTGTGCGCCGCGATTACCGCGCGCCAGGCCGGTGCCAGCGTGTTGCTGGTGGAAAGCGCCCCCAAAGCGTTTCGTGGCGGCAACAGCCGGCATACCCGCAACCTGCGGGCGATGCACGACCAGCCCAACGAGGTGCTAACTGACGCCTATAAGGAAGACGAATACTGGGATGACCTGCTGCGCGTCACAGGCGGCAACACCAATGAGGCACTGGCCAGGATGACCATCCGGGCATCGTCGGGCGTGTTTGGCTGGATGAAGCAGGCCGGCGTGCGGTTTCAGCCGTCGCTGACCGGCACGCTGAACCTGGGCCGCACCAATGCCTTCTTCCTGGGTGGCGGCAAGGCGCTGGTGAACGCGTATTACCTGACCGCCGAACGCCTGGGCGTCGAGATCCTGTACGACACCGAAGTCGTCAATATGAATATGGAAGACGGCTTCATTCGCTCCGTCGATATTACCTACAAGGGCTTCCCGGAGACCGTGCGCGCGAAGTGCGTCGTCGCGTCCTCCGGCGGTTTCCAGGCCAACCTGGAGTGGATGCGCGAATACTGGGGCGATGCGGTGGACAACTTCGTCATCCGCGGCACGCCGTATAACCGCGGCCGCGTGCTGAAAAATCTGCTGTCCCAGGGCGTCGCGACGATCGGCGATCCCACCCAGTTCCATGCGGTTGCCCTGGATGCCCGTGCGCCGAAATTCGACGGCGGTATCACCACGCGTCTGGACAGCGTGCCCTACAGCGTCGTGGTTAACCGCAACGGCGACCGTTTCTACGATGAAGGCGAGGATGTCTGGCCGAAGCGCTATGCCATATGGGGGCGCCTGATCGCCCAGCAGCCCGGTCAGATCGCCTATTCGATCTGCGACAGCAAGGCCTTCCCGCTGTTCATGCCGTCGGTTTTCCCGGCATTCAAAGCCGATACGCTGGAAGAACTGGCGGTGAAGATGAAGCTGGACCCGGCGAAGGTTCGCGAAACGGTCCATAGCTTTAACAAGGCGGTCAAGCCCGGCCAGGTGTTCGACAATCTGAAGCTGGACGGAAACGCCACGCAGGGTCTAACGCCCAACAAAACCAACTGGGCTCGGGCTGTGGATAAAGGACCGTTCTATGGCTATCCGCTGCGCCCCGGCATCACCTTCACCTACCTGAGTGTCAAGGTGAACGAAAAAGCCCAGGTGCTGATGGACAACGATCAGCCCGCCGGCAACCTGTTCGCATCCGGCGAAATCATGTCAGGCAATATCCTCGGCAAGGGCTACCTCGCCGGATTCGGAATGACGATCGGGACGGTATTCGGTCGTATCGCAGGCCAGGAGGCAGCTCGTCGTGCAAGAAACTGATGCCATCGCCGCCGCTCGGCGGGAGATGGAAATCTGCAACGCCTGCCGCTACTGCGAAGGCTTCTGCGCCGTCTTCCCAGCGGTGGAATTGCGCCGCGAATTCTCCGCCGGCGATCTGAGCTATCTGGCGAACCTCTGCCATGGCTGCCGCGGCTGCTACTACGCCTGCCAATACAGCCCGCCGCACGAATGGGGCATCAACGTGCCCAAGGCGCTGGCCGAGGTGCGTGCCGAAAGCTACGCCGAATACGCCTGGCCCAAGCCGTTGGCGTCTATGTTCAACCGCAACGGGACCGTGGTGTCGCTGGTGACCGCGCTGGGCATCGCCCTGGTGCTGTTCCTGACCATGACGCTGAATTCGCCTGGCAACTTCTTTGGCGCGCACGGAACGGCAGCGGACTCGTTCTATGACGTCATACCGCTGTGGGCGATGCAGATCGTCGGTATCCTGACGTTCGGATTCTCGTTGGTCGCACTGGCGATGGGGGTGCGTAACTTCTGGCGCGACGCCGGCCCCAAGGACAGCATCGGGCCGGTTTCAATCGCCATCGCCCTGTGGGATGTGCTGACGCTGAAGAACCTGGGTGGCGGCGGTAACGGATGCAACGACAACTCCGAGGCGTTTTCGATGCGCCGTCGTTACCTGCATCACGCCATGTTCTATGGCTTCCTGCTGTGCTTCGCGGCGACTACGACCGGGTTTATCTATCATTCGTTTTTGGGTTGGCCGGCGCCGTACGCGTTTATCAGCGCCCCGGTGCTGCTGGGTACCGCGGGCGGCGTGCTGATGCTGGTGGGCACCATCGGGCTGACCGCGATGAAGTTCGTGGATGACCCGATGCCGAACGTGCGACGCCTGCTGGGCGGTGATGTCGCCCTGCTGATGCTGCTGTCGATGATCGCGGTGACCGGCTTGTTCCTGCTGGCGGTGCGCGCCACTGGGGCGATGGGCATGGCGATGGCGATCCACCTGGGTTTCATCCTCGCATTCTTCGTGATGATCCCCTACTCGAAGATGGTCCATGGCGTTTACCGTTCCGCCGCCCTGCTCCGCCGAGCGATTGAGCGGAACATGAAGCCGCTCGGCGGGGAATAGGGGGGAGCGGTTAGCCGGCCCAGTTCGTCACGAAGTCCCGGGCTTCCGGACGGGGGAACGGCGCCGAGCCGCCCGTCCGGGTGCCGATATATAGAAAGCCGACGATTTCGTCGGTCGCGTCCAGCCCCAGCGCCGTCTTGACCGCCGGATCGTACGCCGGCGCGCCAGTCTTCCAGACCGCCCCGAAGCCCAAGGCGGGCGCCGCCAGCATGATCGTCTGGGCGGCGGCGGCGGCGGAGGCCAGTTGCTCGATTTCCGGGATTTTGTGCCCGCGCCGCACCTTGGCGGCCACGGCCACGATCACCGGGGAGCGGAACGCCTTGGCCCGCTCCTTCTGCAACGCGCCCTCGGTCGCTTCGGGGTCGCGCCGACGCAGGGATTCAGCCATCAGCGCGCCGAACGCCTCGCGATGGCCAGAGTCGATCACCACGAAATGCCACGGGCGCAGCCGGCCGTGGTCCGGGGTACGCACGGCGGCGGCGAACATGCGGTTCAGATCGTCGGCGGACGGTCCCGGAGCCTCCAGCTTCAGCGCCGATTCGCGGGTCAACATCAGTTCGAGTGCGTCCATGGCAGGGCTCCTTATCCGCCCAAGGTAAGCGCTGACCGCGCTTTCGCCAACGGGACCCTGTTGCCGGTTGAGACCGGCTGCCGCGTCCCGCACAATAGCGGATGCACCGCAAACCAGCCATCGACCGCACCATGTGGTTCTTCGCCATCGTCTATGCGGTGGAGGGTATCGGCCAGGCGAAATCCGGCATCATATGGCAGCCGCTGTCGCATTGGCTGAAGGTCGCCCTGCACTGGGACCCGGTGACCATCAGCGCCTCGCTGGCAATCCTGGATGTGCCGTGGGTGATTAAGCCGTTGTGGGGCGCGATCTCGGACTTTGTGCCGCTGTTCGGGTATCGCCGCCGGCCATATCTGGTGCTGGCCAACATCGCCGCGTTCGTCGCGTTCGCGCGGGTGGCGGCGATCGATACCAGCGGTGCGCTGATCCCGGCCTTGACTGTCACCGCCGTGGCGATGGCGGTGTCCAGCACCTTGTGCGGGGCTTTGCTGGTGGAAACCGGGCAGAAGACCAACGCCAGCGCCAGCTACGTGAACCAGCAATGGCTATGGTACAGCATCGCCCAGATGACCGCGGGCACCGTGGCGGGCTATCTGATCGAGGTTCTGCCGCCGTTGGGCGCCATGCACGCCGCCGCCCGGGTCGCCGCGATCGCCCCCATCGCCATTATCGGCGGCGTCTGGCTGATCCACGAACCCAAGGCCCGGGTGGACATCGCGGCCCTGCGCGAGCGGCTGGATGCTTTGGTCAGCGTCTTCCGCAAACGCGATCTGTGGTTCGTCGCCGGATTCCTGTTCCTGTACTACTTCAGCCCCGGCTTCGGCACACCGTTGTATTTTGAAATGAGCGACCACCTGCATTTCTCTCAGGGCTTCATCGGAGTGCTGTCGGCAATCGGTTCCGCCGGCTGGATCGCCGGTGGGCTGCTGTATCGCTGGCGGATCAAGCGGCTGGGACGCATTGCGCTGCTGCGTGTCAGCATTGCCGGCGGTGTGTGCAGCACCCTGTCGTATCTGCTGATGCTCACTCCGGCCGCGGCCGTGGCGATCTACTTTCTGGGCGGAATCGCCAGCATGCTGGCGATGATCGCCACCATGACCCTGGCGGCGGAATCCTGTCCGGAAGGGGCGGAGGGCTTTGCCTTCGCTGCCATG
>JAKBCJ010000186.1 GCA_021807975.1 Pseudomonadota bacterium
GCCGCGTATCAGGCGGTTGACGACCGCCGCACCCGGGTCAGCGGCGGCACCTGGCGCGACACGGCCGCGCCGACGATCAAACTGGAAGGCGCGGTCAAGGTCGGGGAGCGCGCCGTGCTGCTATGCGGGTCGGCCGATCCGCGCTTTATCGAACAGTGCAAGTCCCTGCTGCCGAAAGTCGCGGACCTGGTTCAAAGCCTGGTCTGCGAGGACCAGCCGCTGGACTATACGCTGCGCTTCCGGGTTTACGGCATCGACGGTGTCCGGATGGTGCCGCCCGAAAACGAAGCCCCGCCGGGCGAGGTGTTCATTATGGGCGAATGTATCGCCCCCACAAGCGAGCGCGCGTCCGAGGTGGTGCGGACCTGCAAGCAGTTCCTGCTGCATTTCGGCTATCCCGGGCGGCTGTCCACAGCGGGGAACATCGCGTTTCCGTTCACGCCGCCAGAGGTATCGCTTGGGCCGGCCTATCGCTTCAACGTCTATCATTTGCTGCATGTGGACGACGCGGACGCATTGTTTCCAGTAGAGATCGAAACGGTTTGATACCGGCGGGCGGCGATGCGGGGTCATGCCAGGTCATTGTCGCGTTTGGTAGCGGAATGAAGCGGTCGTTCGGTTTGGGTGATGCTTTGGCGCCGTGAGAGGATCGCGGGCCGGGACCGCCAGGGCGGCTGGTCATTCTGCCTTCATTCTGCTTGGAAGAGCGCGAAGGGCGGGAAGGGCCGCGAAGCTGGGATACGGCACCCTTCGCGGCCCTCAGCGGCCCTTCGCGCTCTTCCAAGTCAATCGCCCCTGCCGACAGCGGCTGCGGCGTCTAACGAGGGGCACCGGCCGCCGACGCCCCCACCGCCTGTCGTCAATGAGTCCGAGACCGCAACCGGTCGGCCTCGGTCAACCTCAGGAAAATCGGGCCGCACAATGATCGGATCCCGATGGAAGCGGCCATTTTTCGTCATCCAGACCGGACGGCAGGGCCTGGTATTCGTCACCCCTTGATCGGCGGTTCCCCGATCTCCGCTCGGCAATCGTTGATAATCTGCAACACACGATCCCGGTATGGCCGGTATTGCACGCCGAATTCATGCACCAATCGCGAATTATCGATCATCCAGTTACCCGAGGACTCCCGCCCGCCCGTTTCTTTATCAAACGAAATCTTCGCATCCGGCAGAAACCCCCGCACGATCGCCGCGATATCCTTCAGCGAAATCGGCTGCCCGCCCGAATTATAGATCGCATGCGCCGGCTTGTCCGCCAACAGCACCCGTACGAACACCTCCGCGATGTCGTCCACATGGATCGGGCACCGCATCGCATCGGCAAACGGCAGGGAAATCGCCTCACCTCTGGCGGGGCGGGTGATCAGGTTCACATGATCCACCGACCCGCGGACCTTGTCTGGACCGGTGACGTTGGCCGGACGGATGCCGGTGATCGTCATGCCGTGCTTGTCGATGTAATCCTTGGCCTGAAACTCATTGAACGCCTTGTGCGCGCCGTATTGCACGACCGCGTGCTTGTAGTCGTCCTCGGTGACCGGACGCTCACCGAAATGACTTTGCTGGCCGTTCACCGCCAGTGAACTGGCATAGACCGTGTGCTTCACACCCAGGATACGCGCGGCCTCGAAGCAGTTATCCATCCCGACGATATTCAGCTTGGTCGCGCGATGCGGCGGCAGATCCTGCCCCAGGTTATAGGACAGGTTGATCACCCGCTCCGCCTTCGAAGCCTCCATGTTGGCAATCACATCGTCGAACTGCGTCACATCCCCCCGGACAACCGAGACCTTGTCGCCCAACCCGACCAGCGCCGGCGCGGTCGGATTGATGTCCATGCACACCACGGATTCACCGCGTGCGACCAGCATCGGGATGACCCTGATGCCGATGAATCCGGTGCCGCCGATCACGAAAATGGCCATTGCCGTTGCTCCCTTCCCCGCGGATATCGCCCGCTTGGGGTCAGGATCGGACGAAGCCGGCAGGGACGCAAGCGCCCGCCGCTCCGAAGGTACGGTCAGGCGTTACTTCACCTGGACAAACCGATATTGGAACGAATTATCCGCCGGCTGTGCCAATTCGATATTCTGCTTCGCCGCCCACACGATCACCTGCTGATGCAGCGGAATCGTCGCCACATCCTTCTGCAGTATTTCGATCGACCGATGGATCATATCGTTTCGTTTAATCGCATCCGTCTCCACCCCGATCTTTTCTATCAACGTATCGAGTTCGGGATTCGAATAGCCGCCGTCATTGACCTCGCCGCGCTTTCCGTTTCGTGTACCCAACAGCGTGTACAGCGCATTATGCGCGTCATAGGTCGCCGGCGTCCAACCCAGCATATAGAAATCTGTATCGTAATTGGGGGCACCGATCTTGTTGAAGAACTTCGACTTGGTTTGCGCGTTCAAGTCGATTTTGATGCCAATCCGGGCCATCATGGATACGATGGCGGTGCATATTTGCTCGTCCATCACGTAACGGTCGTTCGGGCAGTCCATGCCAAGCCGGAACCCGTTCGGGTACCCGGCCCCGGCCAGCAGCGCCCTGGCCTTCGCCGGGTCCGGCTTCGGATGCACATCCAACGCGGCATCGTAACCGTTGACACCCGGCCCCCACATCTCCCCGGTCGGGTGCCCAAGACCCAGCATCACCCGGCTGGCGATCGCATTCTCATCGATCGCCAGTTGCATCGCCTGCCGCACCCGCACATCGCGCAACGGGTTCCGGCCCTTGATGTCCGAACTCGGCAATTCATCGCGGCTCGTGTCGAAGCCCAGAAAAATGGTCCGCAGTTCCGGCGTTTGCAGCAGCTTCAGCCCGGGGGTTTGCCGAACCCTGGCCATGTCCTGCGGCGGAACCGAATAGATCATATCCACCTCGCCGGACAGCAAAGCCGCCAGGCGCGTCGGCGCGGAGGAGATCACGTTGAACTCCACCCGCTCGAGGTTATGCTCCGGCTTGTCCCACCACAGCGGGTTCTTTTCCACCACCGTCCTGCGATCCGGCTCGCGGGAGACCAGCTTGAACGGACCGGTCCCCATCGCGTTGTGCAGCGCGTAATTGTCTTCCTTGCCGATGATCGCCGGTTCGGACGCGTTATGCGCCTCGCACCAGGCTTTCGACATGATCAGCAGATCGGTCTGTTCCTGCAGAAAAATCGGGTCCGGCACGAAGGTTTCGAACTCGACTGTCAGATCGTCGATCTTGCGCGCCTCTTTCACCGGCGACAGCGGCGCGCGCATCGCGGAACCGGGGGCGAGGATCCGTTTCAGCGTGAACACCACATCGTCGGCGGTGAACGGAGACCCGTCCTGCCATTTGACCCCTGATCGCAGGTGAAAACGCCAAACCGTCGGCGACGTCTGCTCCCACGACGTGGCCAGCGCGGGTTCCAAAGCCAGCGTCCGGTTCCGACGCACCAGCGGTTCGTAGATGTTGGACAGAAAACTAAGCTGCACCGTCTCTTGCCGTGTCGCCGGGTCCATCGCATTGACATCGCCGTCATTGGCCCAGCGGAAAGTCGCGGCACCGGCCGGGGTCGCGGTCAGTGCCGCAAACAGCGCCAGCGCGGCTAGCGGGATACGTGGCATGCGGATTCGCTCCTGGTGTTCTGGCTGGCCCGGCGTGACCTTGCGAGGCTAACCGTAACCGATTCGCCTGAACAGAGAGAGGTTGCCGATGAAAATGGATATCCCGGCCGGCATCCCGGGCCTGACCGGCATCCAGCCGGCCTTCATGCCGAACGGCAAACGGCCCGCGGCCGGCGGCGATACGATCGTGCCGGCCGTCAACAGCGACGAACTGTAGCCGCGGCCGTGTTCCGCATCCTGGCGGCGGTGCTGCTGCTTCTTCCGTTGGCCGCGGCCCGGGCGTCCGGCGATCTCACCGGCCTGTGGCTGACCCAAGGCCACGACGGGATAATGGCCGTCACAAGCTGCGACGGCGGCCTGTGCGTGGAGATCGCGGGCGTGATCCTGGACCACCCGAACGATCCAACCCCAACCGACTATCGCGGTATCTCCCAGTGCCATCTGCGACTGGTCGCCGACGCCAGGCAGATCGACGGCAATCTGTGGAAAGGCCACATCCTGGATCCCCGCAACGGCCGCGTGTTCGGCGTCGAACTGCGCCAGACCCGGGACGGCGATCTTGCCTTACGCGGTTTCCTGGCTGTCCCGCTGTTTGGCGAAACCCAGACCTGGACGCGCTATAATGGCACCGTTCCCAAGGATTGCCGCATGCTCGCGCCCTTGCCCCCGGACGCCAAAGCCGCACAATACCCCAGCGCCAGGAAGGACACTCCGCGATGAAGATGAAAGCCGCCGTACTGCGGGTGCAGGGCAAGCCCCGCCCCTATGCCGCGTCCATGCCGATGACGATCGAAACCGTGGATCTCGATCCGCCCGGCCCCGGGGAGGTGCTGTACAAGATCATCGGCGCCGGCCTGTGTCATTCCGACCTGTCCACCATCGAGAATCTGCGCCCGCGCAAACTGCCGACCATCCCGGGGCATGAGGCCGCCGGCATCGTCGAGGAAGTCGGCCCCGGCGTCATCGGCCTGAAGCCCGGCGACCACGTCATCAGCGTGTTCGTGACGAGTTGCAACGACTGCCGCTACTGCAACGGCGGCCGGCCCAATCTGTGCCAAAGCTCCAACGCGTCGCGCACCAACGGCACGCTGATCTCCGGCGCCCGCCGGCTGTCGTTGAACGGGGAGCCGATCTGGCACTACAGCGGTCTGTCCGTCTTCGCGCAGTACGCCGTCGTGTCGCAGAACGCCCTGATCAAAATCGCCGACGATGTGCCGCTGGACGTTGCCGCGATCTTCGGCTGTGCCGTGGTTACCGGCGTCGGCGCCGTCCTGAACACCGCCCGGGTTCCGCCAGGGGGGCAAATGGCCGTCGTCGGCCTGGGCGGGGTCGGCATGAACGCCCTGCTGGGCGGGGTCGTGGCCGGCGCCGAACGGATCGTCGCGGTGGACCTGAACGCCGACAAACTGCGCCTGGCCCGCGAACTTGGCGCCACCGACACATTCCTGGCCGGAAACGCCGACGCGGTGGAGGAAATCCGCCAGGCCACCGGCGGCGGACTGGACTACGTGATCGAAACCGCCGGGTCGATACCGGCCATGAACCTCGCCTATGCCATCGCCGCACGGGGCGGTTCGGTGGTCAGCGCCGGGCTGCCGGCTTCGACCGCGACCTTCTCTTACCTCCACTCGGCCCTGGTCAGCGACGGAAAGAGCATCATGGGCAGCTATATGGGCAGTTGCGTGCCGAAACGTGATATTCCCCGTTTCATCGCGCTGTACCAACGTGGCAAACTGCCGGTGCAAAAATTACGTTCGGGAACCATCGGTTTTGACCAGATCAACGAGGGGTTCGACCGCCTGTCAGACGGGTCCGTCCTCCGTCAGGTGCTGCAACCCCACGGTTAGGAACCGAACGGAAAGAACCACTTCGATGCCCGCACGCCGGCCGAGCCCGCCATGACCATCAGAGGACGGTGGCGTCCTTCAGCCGATTCGTCAGTTTCGCCACAAGCCCTTCGGAGCCCGGCATGAGCACTTATCTGGTGACCGGGGGTGCCGGGTTCATCGGGTCGCACCTGTGCGATGCGCTGATCCGGCGCGGCGACACGGTTCGGGTGCTGGACGACCTGTCCACCGGACGGCGGTCCAACCTGCCGCCGGATGCAACGCTGCTGACGGGCGACGTCGCCGATCCGGCCGCGGTCGCGGCGGCGATGGACGGGGTGGACGGCTGCTTCCACCTCGCCGCCATTGCCTCTGTCGAAAAAGGCGTCACCGACTGGCTGGGAACGCACCGGGCCAACCTGACCGGAACCATCGCCGTGTTCGACGCGATCCGCCGTCAGGGCAGCAAAATCCCCGTGGTCTATGCCTCCTCCGCCGCGGTTTATGGCGATACGCCGGTGCCGATCGCCGAGACCGCGCCAAAAGCGCCGCTATCGGCGTACGGCGCCGATAAATATGGCTGCGAACTGCATGCCCGCGTTGCCAGCCATGTTCATGGCATTCCGAATGTGGGGTTGCGCTTCTTCAACGTCTATGGCCCGCGCCAGGACCCTAAATCGCCGTATTCGGGCGTTATTTCCATCTTCTGCGAACGGATCGCCGCCGGCCTGCCGGTTAGCATCTTCGGCGACGGCCAGCAGACCCGCGACTTCGTCTATGTCGCCGACGTGATCCGGGCACTGCTGGCGGCAATGGCTTTGAAACCAGCCGACTCGCCGGTGTTCAATGTCTGCACCGGGATTCCGACATCGGTCGCGGGACTGGCGGGTCTTATCGCGGAACTGGCGGGCAAACCCCTCAGCGCCCACACCAAACCGCCCCGGGCGGGCGAAATCCGTCACTCCCGGGGTCAGTTGGAAGCGGCCGACCGCGTCCTCGGGACCCGGGACCGGGTGGCGTTACGCACCGGGCTGGCCGAGGTGCTGGCGTGGATGAACGGATCGGCGGTGTAGCTCTCCATGAAAGGCGTTTTGCTGAGCCTGGGGATGCCGCCGACCGTCCTCGTTCTGGCGATCATTGGCGGATTGTCGATGTTCGGCGCCTGGCGCTTCGCCGGTCGCCGGCTGGCATGGACCGGTGCGATCGCGCTGCTGATCTTCGGTACCCCCATCTTCTCCACCAGCCTGCTGCTGGGTTTGGAATCGGGGCTGCCGACCACGCCGCCCGCCGATCGTCCGCCGCAGGCAATCGTCATACTGGGCGCCGAGGTCATCAGGACACAGGATGAAGCCCTGGGAATCCGGCCGGGGTTGCTGACGCTGGACCGGCTGCGCACCGGGGCGATGCTGCATCGGCGCACCGGTTTACCGATCCTGGTGACCGGCGGACCAACACAGCGCCATACCGCGCCGGTGGCACTTGTGATGGCACAAAGCCTGAACGACGATTTTCGCACCCCGGTGAAATGGATCGAGCCGAAAGCCGACGACACCTGGGAAAACGCCCGCTTCAGCGCCGCGATCCTGCGTGCGGAGGGGATTACCTCGGTTTATGTCGTCACCCATGCGTGGCATATGCGCCGAGCGGTGCTGGCGTTTCAGGGGACTGGGCTGACTGTGACGGCTTTCCCCACCTCATTGGACGATCCGCTCGGGCCCGATATCAGCGATTTCCTGCCACGCGCCAGCGGCTGGCAGACCGGCTACTTCGCGCTGCACGAATGGATCGGGTATGCGTGGTATCGATTCCGTTGACATAACGGCGCGATCCGTTGCGTCGCTGGACGCGCTGGATGCCGACGCGCTGGCGGTTCTCGCCGCGGGTTCGGCCGGATTGTTTACCTCCCTGCCGTGGTGGGGGACGGTGCTGCACCATGCCATGCCAGCCGGATCCACCGCGGATTTCGTCACGATCCGTCGCCGCGACGCCGTCCTGGCGGTCGTGCCGATGCTGCGGCGGCACCGCCAGTTCGGCAGCCTGACCACGCCTTACAGCTGCGTGTTCGCCCCGGCGTTCGCCGCCGGGCTGGATCGGGCGGCCCGCATCGCGGCGATGGCCGGACTGGCCCGCTTTTGCGGTTCAGCCGGGGTGGTCCGCCTGGACGCACTGCCGGCCGAGTGGGACGGGCTGGCAGACCTGGAAGCCGGGGCGCGCCGGGCCGGACTGGTTCCGCTGCGCTTCGACCATTTCGGCAACTGGCACGAGGATGTCGCCGGACAGGGCTGGACAGCCTATCTGGGCCGCCGGCCGGGTGCATTGCGGGAGACGATCCGCCGCCGGCTGCGGCGTGCCGAAAAACTGCCGGACTCGCATTTCGAGGTGCTGTCCGGCCCGGCCGGCATCGACGGCGCGGCGGCGGTATTCGAGTCAGTGTATGCGAAAAGCTGGAAGGAGCCGGAGCCGTTCCCAACCTTCAACGCCGCCCTGATGCGGGCCGTCGCCGGGACCGGACAGCTCCGCCTTGGCGTTTGGTCGATCGGGACGGAGCCGGTCGCGGTTCAGTTCTGGGTCGTGACCGGGGGTGAGGCGATCGTGCTGAAGCTGGCCCATCACGAGGCGTTCAAGGCGCACTCGCCCGGCACGGTGCTGACGGCGCTGATGCTGCGGCATCTTTTGGATGTCGAACAGGTGACGCGGATCGACTTCGGGCGCGGCGACGACGGCTATAAGAAGGGCTGGGCGGCGGAGCGGCGGCAAAGAATCGGCCTGCTGCTGGCCAATCCCCGGAGTGCGCCGGGTGCCATGCAACTGGCCCGCCATGCCGCCGGGGCGACTTGGCGGCGGCTGCGCCAGATCAGGCGATCTGGCGGCGGCGGCGGCGCATGGTGGCCAAACCGGCTAGTCCGACGCCAATAACGGCGATAGACGCAGGCTCCGGCGCGCTGAGCGGATCGAGGAAGTAGGTGAACGTCGCCCCTGCCCCGCCGAGTCCGGCACCCTGGTCTGTGAACAGGGTCAGGTTCGATGTCAGCTCCCCAACCCTGGAGGCATAGACGGTAATCGGCACGATC
>JAKBCJ010000187.1 GCA_021807975.1 Pseudomonadota bacterium
CACCGTCTTGTGTTGACCATCTTGCCAGATGGGAAAAATCTGGCCTTGTATGCCGGCTACTGACCGCGGCGATCCATCGTCGGCGGCCGTCCGGGAAAGGGAATCCTGCCATGTCGTCCGCACACAAGCCGCTCGTTTTCGACCGCCCGCTGCGCGGCCGCATCTACGATAGCATCGCCGAAACCATTGGTAATACGCCGCTGGTTCGCATCCCCAAAATCCTGGCCGAGGATGGTATTACCGCCGATGTCGTGCTGAAGCTGGAGTTCTTCAATCCGATTGCCAGCGTCAAGGACCGTATTGGCGTCAACATGATCGTCGAGATGGAAGAGGCCGGCGTGCTGAAGCCGGGCGGAACGCTGATCGAGCCGACCTCTGGCAACACCGGCATCGGCCTGGCGTTCGTGGCCGCCGCGCGGGGCTATAAGCTGATCCTGACGATGCCGGAATCGGTGTCCATCGAACGCCGCAAGATGCTGGCCTATCTGGGTGCCGAACTGGAACTGACGCCACGCGAGAAGGGCATGAACGGGGCGATCGCCCGGGCGAAGGAATTGCTTGCGGCGACGCCAGGGGCAGTGATGGCGAACCAGTTCGGCAATCCGTCGAACCCGGCGATCCACGCCAGGACCACGGCCGAGGAAATCTGGTACGACACTGCCGGTCAGGTCGATGCGGTGGTGTCCGGCGTCGGCACCGGGGGCACGCTGACCGGTATCGCCCGTGCGCTGAAGCCGCGTCTGTCCGGGCTGAAGATGATCGCGGTGGAACCCGCTGCCAGCCCGGTGCTGTCCGGCGGCGCACCCGGCCCGCATCCGATCCAAGGGCTTGGCGCCGGCTTCGTTCCGGACGTGCTGGATGTCGCGTCGATCGATGAAGTGATCCAGATCACCATCGACGAGGCCTTGACCGCGGCGCGTCGCCTTGCCCGTACCGAGGGGATCCCGGGCGGCATTTCGTCCGGTGCCGCCCTGTCGGCGGCGTTGAAGCTGGGCAAGCGCCCCGATTACGCGAACAAACGGATTGTCGTTATTATCCCGTCGTTCGGCGAACGGTACATCACCACCGCGCTGTTCGAAGGGCTGTAGTCCGAAAACCGCTTCGATCGTCCCGGTTCGGCAGTTCCGGATCGGGACGGTGGTTTTTGAATGCCCCGGCTGCGCTTATGCCGTAAGATGTCTGCACACCCGGCCAAACAGGGTGAGTAACGACAGCGGCGTCCATGCCGTACCGGGAGTCTTTCATGTCCAATCAGTCTATTGTCTCTCGCCGGCGTGCGGTTCAACTTAGTGCCGCTGCGGCTGCCCTTCCACTGGTGCATATCCACACCGCCGGTGCCGCCGGAAAACTGAATATCGGCTTTTGGGACCATTGGGTGCCCGGTGCCAACGCCATCATGCAAAAGCAGGTCGATACCTGGGCGGCAAAGAACAAGGTGGAGGTCACGGCCGATTTCATCACGTCCTCGGGCGGCAAGCTGCAACTGACGCCAGCCGCCGAGACTCAGGCCAAGGCCGGCCATGACGTTATGACTTTCGTTACTTGGGACGTGCAGAACTACGCTGATTCGCTGGAGCCGGTGGACGATGTCATGGCGCGCCTGACGGCGGCGAACGGGGATGTGAACAGCGTCAGTTCCTACCTTGCCAAATACAAGGGCCATTGGGCGGCGGTGCCGTCCAGCAGCGGCACCCAGACCAAGCCGCCATGCGCGCGGATCAGCTGGTTCAAGAAGCACGGGCTGGATATTCAGGCCATGTATCCGGCGAAGGACGAAAAGAACCCGCTGCAGGATGCGTGGACCTGGGACAATTTCCTGAAATACGCGGAACTGGCCGCCAAGGATAAAATGACGTTCGCCATGGGCATGGGGGGTGGGCTGAACACTGACGCCACCGACCTGCATGGCGCCATTTTTTCTGCGTTCGGCGGTGCGCTGATCGACGCGAACGGCAAATCGCAGCTTAAATCCGATGGCACCCGCCAGGCGCTGGAGTATTGCAAGAAACTGGTGAAGTTCTATCCGGCTGATGCTGTCAGCTTCGACGATGCGTCGAACAACCGAGCGCTGATCTCCGGGAAGTCGGCGCTGATTTTCAATCCGCCGTCCGCCTGGGCGGTGGCCAAACGGGACTCGCCGGCAGTGGCGGCTGATTGCTGGACGTTCCCCGCGCCGTCCGGTCCCAAGGGACGGTTCGTGCCCACACAGATGTATTTCTGGGGCACCTACAATTTCAGCCCGAACAAATCCGCCGGCAAGGAACTGGTTGAATTCCTGATGCAGCGGGACAACGTGGAGGCCCGCGACAACGGCTGCGAAGGCTACGACCTGCCGCCCTATGCCAAGCTGAACGACTTCAAGATATGGGAGGAAGTGGGGCCGCCGAAGGGGACGGTGTTCAATTACCCGATCCGCGTGACGAGCGGACAGCGGCCGTCATTGACGGCATCAGAGGCGCCCCCGGACATCGCGGTGCAGATATACAACCGCGGTGTGCATAACCAGATGCTGGCGCGCCTGCGCGACGGTCAGACGATCGAACAGACGATCGCCTGGGCGGAGGATGAAATCGACGGGTACACACGGTAGCGCGGCCGTCGGCGCCCCGGCCCAAGGCCGGATGCGCCGGCATCGAGCCTACCAGCGGCCGTAGCCCCAGCCGCCGCCGACCACGACGGCCGGGCCGTAGTATCCGGGTCCGCCATAATACGGGGCAGGGTAGTAGCCCGCCGGATATCCGGTGGCATAACCGGACGGCGCGCTTTGTACAGTGTTCCCGCGCGAATACATGCACTGGGTGTAAGCGGTGTCGTAGCGGGCCTGCACGTTGCCCCCGGCGGCCTGCGCGTTGTCCGATCCGACCGCGCCGCCGGCCAGCAAGCCCGCTGCGCCGCCGATAGCAGCTCCGGCGCCCATCGCGCCCCCCAGGGAACCCAGGGCGGCACCCACTCCGGCGCCCAGGGCGGTTCCGATCGCCGCGCTGCCAATGGCGCTGTCGTTCGCCGCCTTCGCTGAATCCATGCCGCCGATCGACTGCGATGCATAGCCGCGGCAGGTCATGTCGTCCTGTTGAAAGACCGAGAAGGGCTTGCCCTGCGGGGGCAGAGCCATGACGCTGGGCCCCTGCGGCGGCGCGACCGCACACGCGCTGAGCGCCAGAACAGACACAATCCCCAGGCCCGAAATAGCGCGCTTCATGTCACAGCTTCCCGAAAGAGGCATCCCAACCGCCGCGAATGGCTGTTTCGTTATGTAGGGCGGACGTGGCTTTCGTCATGTAACATAGTGTTAATGCGGCGGGATTGGAATACCGTCACAGCTATGCGACCGGAGCGCTTCAGCGGGGGGCGGGCCGCGCTGCGACGATCGGCCGGCCCGCTTTGAAAAAGCGCCGGGGCAGGCAAGCAAGCCGGCTGGTATCGAGCGAACCGAGGCCAGCGAGGCTTGCGAAACGGACGAAGCTGCGCTTTAGGCCAGCTTCAGATTGGTCGCTGCGGCCTTACCGCGTTCCATCGCCACTTCATAGGTGACTTTCTGGCCATCGTTGAGGCCCTTGAGGCCAGCGGCCTGAACCGCGGTGATGTGAACGAACACATCTTTCCCGCCGTCTTGCGGCATGATGAAGCCGTATCCTTTGGTCGCGTTGAACCATTTAACCGTCCCTACGGCCATGGCTTTTCTACCTCCTGGAAATGACGGCCGGCTACCCTGGCAGCCGGCCGCTTCGTTCAGTCAGCCTGAAGCGTTACATTGGCTTCAGGTTAGTCGCCGTGGACTTGCCACGTTCCATCGCCACGTCGAAAGAGACCTTCTGGCCTTCGTCCAATCCACGAAGACCAGCGGCCTGTACCGCCGTGATATGTACGAATACATCCTTGCCGCCATCTTGCGGCATGATGAATCCATAACCCTTTGTGGTGTTGAACCACTTGACTGTGCCGGTAGCCATGTCTGCGTACTTCTCCGTCCGGGCACCGTGCAAAATCACGCGATGCAATAGACAACCGGGTCTTTGGTCTCCTCAGGCACCCGAGACGGAAGCGCAGAAAGGCAAGCCAAAATACGATTGCACGGCATAGTTGGCACAGAATACGCCCCGACTGTCAATCACAGTGGCGATATTGTTGAAAAAGACTCGCAGGCGCATTCCGGTAAGGGCGGAACGGCCCGCATCGCAGCCATGCCAGACCCAGCAATGCCACCCGGCGCGGGCTGGGTGCGCCCACGATCGATCGGCCCAGCGAGCGCCAGCCGTCGAGTCGGCGCCCGTGGCGGATGAGTTCGCGGCCCGACGCCCAGGCGGTTTCTGCTTCCGCCCGCCGAACCAGTTCGGCAAGCCGGATTGCGCCGAAATGTGCGGCGATCGCGGGATTGCGGTAGATCGCCTCCAGCGCCGGGCGGTTGGCGGCGGGATCGGTGCCCCTGGCGAACATCGCGCTGCCCGGGCGTTCGCGCACGAACAGAACCGGTTCGGTGGGAAGGGGCGGGCGGATGGCGGCGAAGCTGCCCAGCAAGGCGAGGCGCGTCCAGTATTCCCAGTCCTCGCCGTAGGTCAGGTCGGTTCGGAAATGGCCGGCGGCTTCGACCGCTGCGCGCCGAATCAGCAGGTGCCCGCCGTTGGCGAACCGGTTGCGGGTCAGCAGGCGTTCCAGTAACCAGCCATCGGGCGGCGGCCGTGCGGGATGCACCGACCTATCGGGGCCGACGCGGGCATAGCGGCCGCAGGCGGCGACGGCCCCGGGGGCGGCGTCCAGCGCGTTGGCTAAAGCCGCCAGGGCGTGCGGCGCCAGCCAGTCGTCGCCGTCGAGGAAGACAAAGGCATCGGGCGCCGCGCCGCCGCGCCGCATACTTGCCTGGATGCCGGCATTCCTGGCGGCGGAGACGCCGGCGTTAGGCTGGCGGCAGAATTCTATGCGGGGGTCGGGGAAGCTGGCGGCGACAGCCTCGGGGTAGTCGCGGGAGCCGTCGTCCACGATGGTCAGCGACCAGTCCGACAGTGTCTGGGCGAGGACCGATGCGATGCAGCCGGCTAGAAACCGGGCGACATTATAGGCAGGGACGATAACGGCGATACGCACGCGGAACTCCGGACGGGACGGCGTCAGCCTACTCCCGTCCGGGTAAACATCCGGTTAACGGTTACGCCTTAACGGGGACGCCGTGTTCCTTCATCAGCGTCTCAAGCTCGCCGTTCTGGAACATCTCGGTGACGATGTCGCAGCCGCCGACGAACTCGCCCTTGACGTAGAGCTGCGGGATGGTCGGCCACTGCGAGAAGCTCTTGATGCCTTCGCGCAGTTCGGCGTCTTCCAGCACGTTGGCGGACTGGAACGGAACGCCCATGTGGGTCAGGATTTGGATGACGCGCGCCGAGAACCCGCATTGCGGGAACATCGGGGTGCCTTTCATGTACAGCATCACATCGTTGGTCTGTATGTCGCCCTGGATGCGCTCGGAAATTGTGTCGGCCATGTTCGGAACTCCTTCAGATTAGATTATTCGGGTGCCGAGGTCTGTAATGCAAGGGCGTGAAGCTCCCCGCCCATGCGCCCGCGCAGCGCCGCATAGACAATCTGATGCTGACGCACCCGCGGCAGGCCGCGAAACTGCTCGCTGACGACGTTGGCGGCGTAATGGTCGCCGTCGCCGGCGAGGTCTTCCACGGTGATTTTCGCGTCGGGCAAGGCCGCCTTGATCAGGGCCTCGATCTCATTCGCCGCCATCGCCATCGGACAGGGTTCCTTTCAGATTCGCGGTAGGTGCGGGGCGGGGCGATGCCCCGAATGCCGCCGGAATAACATCACGCCATCCAGGTTGGGAAGAAGCGCTCGTTCGCCGCCTTCAGCGCGGCGATCGCAATCGATCCGCCGTCCGGCAGCGTCAGATCCTGACCGCCTGAGGTGCCAAGCCGCACGGCCGGGATGCCGGCGGCTTCGGCGATGCGCACGAACGCGGCGTGGTCCGGGACCGCGACCAGATAGCGTGCCTGATCCTCGCCGAACCAGAACGCATGGCCGGGTATGTCGCGCGGATGCGTCATCATCCTGGCACCAACGCCGCTGGCCATGGCCATTTCCGCCAGCGCAACCAGGATGCCGCCATCAGACACGTCGTGGCAGGCGCGAATGGTGCCATTCAAAATATGCGTGCGGACGAAATCGCCGTTGGCGCGTTCCACCGCCAGATCGACCGGCGGCGGCGCTCCGTCTTCGCGGCCGGCGATCTCCCGCAGCCAGACCGACTGGCCCAGCCAGCCGGTAGTGGCACCGATCAGCACGATATCCAGCCATGGCGGCAGCGCGAGGCCAACCGCTTGCGATGCATCGTCCAGCACGCCCAGGCCGCCGATCGCCGGGGTCGGCAGGATACCCTTGCCCTCGGTTTCGTTGTAAAGACTGACGTTTCCGGACACGACCGGGAAGTCCAGTGCCTCACACGCCGCGGCCATGCCGCGGATCGCCGCGGCGAACTGGCCCATGATCTCGGGCTTTTCCGGGTTGCCGAAGTTCATGTTGTCGGTGATCGCCAGCGGGCGGGCGCCCACGGCCGTCAGATTGCGCCATGCTTCCGCGACCGCCTGTGCACCGCCGGCTTCCGGATCGGCCAGGCAGTAGCGCGGCGTGCAATCAGTCGTTAGCGCCAGGGCGCGCTTCAGACCCTCCAGCTTCACCACGGCGGCATCGGCCGCACCGGGGCGCTTGACGGTCTGACCGCCCACAGTGCTGTCGTATTGATCCCACACCCATGACCGCGAACACAGGTCGGGCGATGCCACCAGTATTTCCAGCGCTCGGGTCAAACCGAAGCGGTCCTCGATGCGGGCGGGGTTCAGCTTTTCGGATTTGGGCGTATCGACGGTGGGGCGCGTGTACAGCGGTGCCTGATCGTTCAGCGGCGCCAGCGGAATGTCGGCTTCCACGACGCCCTTGTGGCGGACGACGATGCGGCCCGTATCTGTGATCCGGCCGATGATGGCGAAGTCCAGGTCCCATTTTTCGAAGATCGAACGCGCGAGATCCTCGCGATCCGGACGCAGCACCATCAGCATGCGTTCCTGGCTTTCGGACAGCATGAATTCATAGGCGGTCATGCCCGTTTCGCGGGCCGGAACGTGATCGAGGTCGAGGTCGATGCCGACATCGCCTTTGCCGGCCATCTCGACGGAACTGCTGGTCAGCCCGGCCGCACCCATGTCCTGGATCGCGACGATGGCATCGGTTGCCATCAGTTCCAGGCAGGCCTCGATCAGCAGCTTTTCGGTGAACGGGTCGCCGACCTGGACGGTGGGGCGCTTGTCTTCCGAGTCGGCCGAGAACTCCGTGGAGGCCATGGTGGCGCCATGAATGCCGTCGCGGCCGGTCTTCGAGCCGACATAGACCACCGGATTGCCGACACCGGCGGCGGCGGACAGGAAGATTTTGTCCTTACGGGCGATGCCGACGGTCATGGCGTTGACCAACGGGTTACCGTCGTAAGACGGGTGGAAGTTGATCTCGCCGCCGACGGTGGGGACACCGACGCAGTTGCCATAGCCGCCGATGCCGCGCACCACGCCATCGACCACGCGTCTGGTGCGAGGGTTGGCCGGGTTGCCGAACCGCAGGGCATTCAGGTTGGCGATCGGGCGCGCGCCCATGGTGAAGACGTCGCGCAGGATGCCGCCGACGCCGGTGGCCGCGCCCTGATAGGGCTCGATGAACGACGGATGGTTATGGCTTTCCATCTTGAAGATGGCGGCCAGCCCCTCGCCGATATCGACCACGCCGGCGTTTTCGCCCGGGCCGTGGATCACCCAGGGGGCTTTGGTCGGAAGCTGTTTCAGCCAAACCCGGCTGGATTTGTAGCTGCAATGCTCCGACCACATGACACTGAAGACGCCCAGTTCGGTGAAGCTGGGGGTGCGGCCCATGATGGCGAGCACGCGGCCGTATTCCTCGGCACTGAGGCCGAAGCTGCGGGCGAGGGATTCGTTGACGATTGCGTTCATGATGCGGGTTTACGCTGCCGCGAGGGCGTCGAACAGCGGCTTGCCGTCCGCGCCGCCCATCAGAGGGTCCACGAGGTCTTCCGGATGCGGCATCAGGCCGAGGACGCGCAGGTTGGGACTGAGAATTCCGGCGATGGAGCGGGCGCTGCCGTTCGGGTTCACTTCCGGGGTGGTGTCCCCCGACTTGGTGGCATAGCGCAGGGCGACGAGGTTTTCGCCTTCCAGCCGGTCCAGCGTGGCGTCGTCGGCGAAGTAGTTGCCATCCCCGTGCGCCAATACCGCCCTGAAGGTCTGGCCCTTGCGATACTGGCGGGTGAATGCGGTGTCGGCGCGTTCGACACGCAAATGGCAGTCCATCGACAGGAAGCGCAGCGATGCGTTGCGGAGCAGGGCGCCGGGAAGAATTCCGGCC
>JAKBCJ010000188.1 GCA_021807975.1 Pseudomonadota bacterium
GGTTGGGGATGATGCCAAGGCGATCGACGCGGCGGTTCGGGCTTCACCGGAGGACGCCTACAGCCTGGAGTTCTTCGAGGCGATCCGGGCAAAGGTGGGCTGGCGCCTGGGTAGCTGAGGCGGCGGCTGCGAGCTGGCGGTGGTCTTCACCGGGGCGCTATTGGGATGGGGCGGGTGCCTCCAGCCCTGGAAGCCAGTCCGCTCGCACTTCCTTCATCTGGCTTGGAAGGACAGCTAAGGGCCACGAAGGATGTCCGGGTTTCATGGTTGCAGACTGAGCGAACGCTCGGCTGGGGCTGCCGCCCGATATCACCGTGCCCGGGAACCATCGCTCCGGGCCACCCGAACGCTGGATTGCCTTCGCGGCCCTTAGCGGCCCTTCGCGCCCTTCCAAGCAAATTGAAGGAAGACGGCACAAACTGGCTTCCGGATTGGCGGCACCTGCCGCCCACACCGGCAGTCCGTCCCTCAGGCCTTGAAGTCGGTCAACGCCACCGCCTGCTCTGCCGCCGCCCGCTTCTGCGCGGCATCCGCCCGCCGAAACCCGTCGCGGTCGCGAACCCGGGCCAGATAGGTGGCCATGCCGGGTGGAAACTCCGCCTCCATCCCCAGCCGAACCGCCAGCATCAACGCGTAACCGACGGAGATATCGGCCACGGTGAAGCGGTCGGCGGCCACGTAGTCGCGACCATTCAACACGGCATCGAACGCCCGCAGGCGCACCAGGAACCAGCGCGTATAGTCCGCGACGATCTGCGGCGACTTACGCTCCGGCTTTTCGAACCGGTCGTACCGCAGCACCAGGGTCAGCGGGAAGGTCAGCGTCGCCTCGCCGAAATGCAGTGCGTTGAGAAATGCGCCGTAGCCGGGTTCGTCGGGCGATACCGCCAGGGAGGACGAGCCGTACCGGGTCGCCAGATACTGGCAGATCGCCGCCGACTCGGTCATGCGTGTTTCGCCGTCGAGCAGCAACGGGATCGTGCCCAGCGGGTTTTCCGCCATATAATCAGGCGCCAGAAAGCGCGGCGGGAATGGCAGCATGTTCAGTTGATAGGGCAATCCAAGCTCCTCCAGCGCCCAGAGCGGCCGGAAGGAGCGGGCGTCGGAACAGTGATAGAGCGTGATCATGCAAGCGGGGCTTTCGGTCGGGCGCGAATACCGGCTGAATGTATCGCGGATCGACCGGGAGGATAACCACGATGCTGCAGCTTCAGGCGGACTACGACACTCTTTACCGCGACTTCGTGTGGCGGGTGCCGGCGCGCTACAACATCGGCGTCGATACCTGCGACAAGCACGCCGACGGCAGCTCGCGTCTGGCGCTGATCTATGTGTCCGATACCGGATCGGCGGCCGAGTTCTCGTTCGACGATTTTCGCCGCCAGTCCAACCGCTTCGCCAATGCCCTGACCGCGCACGGATTTCAACGCGGCGACCGGCTGGCGATTCTGTTGCCGCAAACGCCGGAGACGGCGATCGCGCATCTGGCGGCGTTCAAGGCGGGCATGATCTCGGTCCCGCTGTTCACCCTGTTCGGTGAGGATGCTCTGCAATTCCGCCTGTCCGACAGCGGCGCGCGCGGTATCGTCACCGACCCGGTCGGCGCCGCCAAACTGGAAGCGATCCGTCACGTCCTGCCCCACCTGGAACGCATCTACGTCACCGGTCCGGGGGGCAGCTTCGAGCAAGCGCTGGCGAAGGCGTCGGACGGTTTCACCCCGGTTGATACCTCGGCCGACGATCCGGCGCTGCTGGTCTATACCTCCGGCACCACGGGCAATCCCAAGGGCGCCCTGCACGCCCACCGCGTGCTGCTGGGGCATCTTCCCGGGGTCGAGCTGCCGCAGGACTTCTTCCCGCGGCAAGGCGACCGGTTCTGGACGCCCGCCGACTGGGCGTGGGTCGGGGGGCTGTTGGATGTGCTGCTGCCAGCCTGGCACCACGGCGTCTCTGTCGTGGCGCACCGGGCGCGGAAGTTCGACCCGCGGGAGGCGGTGGATTTGATGGGACGGTATGGGGTGCGTAACACATTCCTGCCGCCGACCGCGCTGAAACTGATGCGGATGGCCGGGGTGAAGGGGCCGGCTCCCGGTCTGCGCAGCATCGGCAGCGGCGGCGAAACCCTGGGCAGCGGGCTGTTGGACTGGGCAACCGAAACCTTCGGCGTGACCCCCAACGAATTCTACGGCCAGACGGAATGCAATCTGGTTGCCAGCAACAACGCCGGGCTGTTCCCGATCCGGCCCGGATCGCTGGGACGCGCGGTGCCCGGCCACACGGTGGCGATCGTGGATGAGAACGGCCGGGTGCTGCCACGCGGCGAGGCCGGCATCATCGGCGTGCGGCGTCCCGACCCGGTGATGTTCCTGGGCTACTGGAACAATCCGGACGCAACGGCGGCCAAATTTGCTGGCGAGTATCTGCTGACCGGCGACCTCGCGCGGCAGGACGAGGACGGCTATTTCTGGTTCGCCGGCCGGTCGGACGACTTGATCACCAGCGCGGGCTATCGCATCGGCCCCGGGGAGATCGAAGACTGCCTGTTGCGACACCCCGCCGTCAGCATGGCCGCCGTCGCCGGTATCCCCGACCCGGTCCGCACCGAGGCCGTCAAAGCCTGGATCGTCTTACGTTCGGAATTCACCGCCAGCACGGCGCTGGCCGTCGAGATCCAGGATTTCGTGAAAAGCCGGCTGGCCGCGCACGAATATCCCCGGCATGTGGAATTTGTCGCGGAACTGCCGATGACCGCGACGGGAAAGATCATCCGCAAGGCGTTGAGGGAGCGCGGATAGTTCGGCGGGGACAAATCGCCCGGCTCGCCACGGGGGGCGATTCCACCCGCGCGGACCGGGCGCTATGCCCGGGATCTGCGAAGCGCGGGGTCTTTTGCCGGAAACGAAACGATCTCGCATGCTTCCTGCTCGCGATCCGCAAAGTAATAAAGCAATTCGATGGCCCGGGTGGCCATATCCCGGCGTCGGTGAGCAACCAGCACGTCGGCGGCCTTGGCCAACTCGGTCAGAGATACATTCGAAGCCGAAGGCAAAGCCGATTTAGGCATAATGGTACGGCCCTTACGAGTAACAACGACCGAACCCGGCCGTTGTGCGCGCCCCAACCGGCGATTTGCCGATTAACAACCCCTTTAAGATCAGTCTTCATTGATGTACGTCAACCCGCCGATACGGCCGAACCACTGCAAAACTTGCAATACTGCTAAATTCCTCGGCCCCGGCAACGGATCGGCCCACGCTGCCGGTTGCACAATTTCCCGGCGGACGGATTCAAGTAGAATAATTGTCATTCGGCATATTTACTATTTTCATCCACATATTTAGTGTCTGCTAAAATTTCATTCTTCATTGAACCCCTTGCATGCGATAGCAATCTTCTCTTCCATTCAAATGCGTCTGAGGACATCGGTATCGGAGCTCGATTTTACCAGCATTGTTAATGGTTTCTTTACTCTCTTGTGCCATCCATGCGCAGCCGCACCGGCATTCAGCGAGGTTCATTTTTTTCCATGTCCGACACCAAAGGCATATCGGAGCGACTGAATTTCCTCCAGATCAATCAAGCCACCCGACGATCGCTGCAAGAATTCCGGCCCGTTCTGGAACAGCATGTTCGCCCGATACTGGAACGGTTCTACACACATATCCGGCGTCACCCATCCGCTATGGCGATGTTCGGCAGCGAGAGCCGGGTTGACTATGCCGCCGAGGCGCAGGCGGCCCATTGGCTGGCACTGTTCACCGGCGAATTCGACGACCGCTATGTAGAACGTGTGCGCCGCATCGGGCTGACCCACGAAAGAATAGGGCTGGAGCCGCGCTGGTATATCGGCGGTTACGCCCGTGCCATGAGCGAACTGATGGAACTGGCGGTGCGCAAATACCGCTGGAAGCCGGACGCCATGATTGCGTGCCTTCAAGCGATGGTAAAAGCCGTATTCCTGGATATGGACTATGCGATCTCTGTCTATATCGACGAAGGTAAGGAGCATTTCAGCAAGAAACTGCAAACGCTCGCGGATTCATTTGAAAGCGACGTCCAATCCGTGGTCGCCGACGTGACCGCCTCTGCCGCGTCCTGCAAATCGGCTGCCCGGACGATGACCGCAACCGCCGCCGAAGCCAGCCAGCAGGCAACAACCGTCGCGGCCGCGGCGGAAGAAGCAACCGTCAACGTGCAAACCGTGGCCGCGGCGACCGAGGAACTGTCGGCCTCGGTTCGCGAGATCAGCCGCCAGGTCGCGCAATCGACCAAAATCACCAACGAGGCGGTCGCGGATACCACCCGGACCAACGCCTCGGTGCAGACACTCAGCGAGGCAACCGACAAGATTGGGGAGGTCGTGCGGCTGATCGCCGATATCGCCGGCCAGACCAACCTGCTGGCGCTGAACGCCACGATCGAGGCCGCCCGGGCTGGCGAAGCGGGCAAGGGATTCGCCGTGGTGGCGTCGGAGGTGAAAGCCCTTGCCACCCGCACTGCCAGGGCCACGGAAGAAATCGCGGCCCAGATCAAGGGGATTCAGGAAACCACCCGCGACGCGGTGCAGGCCATCAGGGGTGTCACCGGCACCATCGGCCAGATCGACGCCGTCACCACCGCGATTGCATCGGCCGTGGAACAGCAAGGCGCCGCGACGCAGGAAATCGCGAACAATATCCAGCAAGCCTCGATCGGAACGGCGGAAGTAACCTCCAATATCGCCATCGTCTCCCGCGCCGCGGAGGGCTCGGGCAAGGTGGCGGCGGAGGTTCTATCCGCGTCGGACCGGCTGGACGGACAGTCGGAGCGGCTGAGAACGCGGGTACGCGGCTTCGTCGAACAAATCCGAGCGGCTTGAAGCGGCGCGTCGGGAGTTTGGGTGTCGTTTGACCCGATCCCCCGCCTTGGTTCATCCTGAACCAAAGCGGAGGAACCGGCGTGAACAAGCCACTGAAAGTCGATTACGGTTCGGAAGAAGGCGCGATGCGCGCCTATCTGCAACAGGGCGAGCGGCTGGCGTTCAGCCTGGGCAATCGGGGGCCGATCCGGTTCGGCGCCGACGGCAAGGTTCATCCGGACATCCTGGACGCCTACTGGCGCTGCGGCTTCTACGTGTTCGAAGGCGTGCTGGGGGCCGACGAACTGGCCGATATCGAGGCAGATTTTCAGACCATCCTGGACCGGTTGCCAGTGGAAAAGCACGCCTCCGTCGATGCCAGGGGACGGCCAGCGCTGGGGGCCGGCAACAAGGCGCCGACATTGTTCTGGTCCAAGCCGCTCGGCGATCCGTTCGGCGGCACCAACGCCGCCGGCGGCCGCCATCCAGTCAAGATGTTCGAACCGCAAGCAGCCGCTGATGCGCCCAAGGAAGTCGTCTATCTGATCCTGGGATCGTTGCAGTTCTCTGATGCGCATCTGCGGGTGTACGGCCACCCGGATTTACTGGCCGTCGCGGCGGCGGTGAACGGCGACGACTTCGTCCCCTTCAACGAAGCGATATTCATCAAGGAACCCGGGCTTGGTGCCTCGGTCGCGTGGCATCAGGACGGACTGACGCACTGGAACAGCCCCGATTGGGATGAGGGCTCGCACGGCTTCAACTTCATGGCACAGCTCTACGGCTGCACCCCGGCGAACGGAGTCTGGGTGGTTCCGGGGTCGCACAAGCTGGGCAAGGTGGATATCAGGGCGATGGTGGCGGAGGCTGGAACCGAACGCCTGCCCGGGGCGGTGCCGATCGTTTGCAAGCCGGGCGATGTGGCGATCACCAACCGTCAGGCGGTGCATGGGTCTTTTGCCAACACCAGCCAGGATTGGCGGGTGACGCTGAACTTCGGCTTCCACCGCCGCCGGTCGGTACTGGGCGTCCAAGGCGGGGGCGTTCACAACGCCGCCGCTGTTTACGACGCAGACCGCATCCGCCAGCGCGCCGCCGCGATCGGCTACGGGATCGACGCAAGGCGGCAGCGGTTTCCCGAACAGGCGCCTTACGTCTATGCGCCGCATGAGGGTTCGGTCTATCGCTGGGACGATGCGGCGCGGGCCAGCCTGCGCGACTACAATCTGATGGACCTTAGCATTTAGCCGGACAGCAGCGCATATGACCGACGAAACGATTATCTACCACAACCCGAACTGCGGAACGTCCCGTAAGGTTCTGGGCATGCTGCGCGACGCCGGGATGCAGCCGAAGATCATCGAATACCTGAAGACTCCGCCGACGCGGCAGGAGATGCAATCGCTGCTGCGCCGGATGAACAAGACGCCGCGCGATATCCTGCGCCGCAAGGGCACGCTGTTCGACGAACTGGGGCTGGGCGATCCGGCAAAGTCGGACGACGACCTGCTGGACGCCCTTGAGCAGTACCCGGTGCTGATGGAGCGGCCGGTCGTGGTCACGCCGAACGGCGTCAGGCTGTGCCGCCCGATCGAGGAGGTTCTGCCGTTGCTCGGTCGATCTCAGGCCAGCCCGAAATAGGCTTTGTGCAGGCTGTCGTCAGCTTCCAGTTCGGCCACCGAACCCTCGAACCGGATGCGCCCGCCTTCCAGGGTGAAGACACGGTCGGCCAGGTCCAGGAAGGCGATGTTCTGTTCGGCGATCAGCATCGCCAGACCAGATTCGCGGAACTTCTTCAGCACGTCGATCACCTGCCCTACGAACAGCGGTGACAGCCCGGCGGAGGGTTCGTCCATCACCAGCAGCCCGGGCGACGATGCCAGTGCCTTGGCCATCCCGAGCATTTTGCGCTGACCGCCGGAGAGGCTGCCGGCGAGGGCGCCGCGGCGATGCGCAAGATCGGGGAAGTAGGCGTAAAGCTCCTCCATGCGGGTGCGGAGCGCGGATTTCTCGATGAACTGGCCACCCACACGCAGGTTTTCGTCGATCGACAAGCCGGTAAAGACGCCGATTTCGGACATATAGGCCATGCCGCGGCGGAAGCGCTTGTCGGTGCGCCAGGACGTTACATCGTCGGGGTCCAGTTGGACCGAGCCTTTCCACGCCGGCATCAGGCCAACGATGACCTTCAGCAGCGTACTTTTCCCGGCGCCGTTGGCACCCAGCAGGACGACGCTTTCCTTGGCCCGGACATCCAGCCCGGCGCCCCACAGCACCTGGACACGGCCATAGCCGGACTCGATGCCCGTGGCGCGCATGACCTGAGGTTGGGTTGTGCTAACCATGGTGTCCTCCACCCAGGAACACCCGGATCACTTCAGGATCGCGCGTGGCGTCAGCCAGCGTGCCGCCGAAGAACTCTTTTCCGGCTGCCATCACCACCACCCGGTCGGTGACCTTGTCGATGAAGCCCATCAGGTGCTCCACGACCAGCAACGCCATCCCGCCATCGGCCAGGGCGCGCAACCGGTCGGCCATGCGCGACAGTTCGGCCGGGTTCAGCCCGGCGGCCAGTTCATCGACCAGCAGCAGCCTCGGCTCCGTAGCCATCGCGCGGGCCAGATCCAGGGTCTTCTGCTGCGCGCTGTTCAATTCGGCGGCGGGGCGGGCAGCGTAGCGGTCCAGTTCCAGCAGAGCCAGCAGCGCATCGACATCGAAGCCGGCGCGCGGATTGCCGTTATGGGCGGCAACCTCCACGTTCTCCCGCACCGTCAGGGACAGGAATGGCTTCGGCGACTGGAACGTGCGGTTGATGCCGGCCTTTACCAAGTGATGCGACTTATGGCCGCCGATCGAGCGGCCATCGTACTGCACCGAACCGCCGTCGGGCGCATACAGGCCGCAGATCACGTTGATGCAGGTGGTCTTGCCCGACCCGTTAGGACCGACCAGCCCCAGAACCTCACCGGGATTCAGATGGAAGCTGACGCCATCCAGCGCTCGGAAGCCCCCGAAGCGCTTGACCAGTCCCTGAATGTGCAGAAGCGGTTCAGGGGACACGGATGCCTCGGTTCGTCAGCAGGGACACAAGGCCGTTGGGCAGGAACAGCACCAGCAGCACGATCAGCGCGCCATAAGTGAACTGGAAATACTGCGGCACCGCGATGCCAATCACGTTGTAGATGCCATACAGGATGAACACGCCCAGCAGCGGGCCGGACAAGGTCGTGGCACCGCCGAACAGCAGGAAAACCGTGGCGAAGATCGACACACTCAGGTCAAACGCGGTGTCCGGGTAAAACACCGAGATGTGCCAAGCGAATACGCCACCGACCAGGCCGGCGATCAATGCCGACAGCAGCCACGCGATGGTGCGGCCACGCACCACCGAGACGCCAGCCATCGCCGCGCTGACGGAGTCGTCGCGGATCGCCTGCAACGACATGCCGAAGCGCGAATTGCGCAGCCAGACCACCAGAAACAGCGTGCCGGCCAGGATCGCCAGCGCAACGTAATACGAGGTCGCCGGGGCGAACACGTCGGACAGGGAC
>JAKBCJ010000189.1 GCA_021807975.1 Pseudomonadota bacterium
GATGGGATACTGCTGGAGTGCGGCACCGCGCTGCCAACCCATACGGTCGCCTATCGCACCTACGGAACGCTGAACGCAGACCGCTCCAACGCCGTCCTGGTCTGCCACGCGCTGACGGGCGACCAGTACGTGTCCGAGGATCATCCCATCACCGGCAAGCCCGGCTGGTGGGCCGCCGTGGTCGGCCCCGGCTGCCCGGTCGATACCAACCGCTTCTTCGTGATTTGCCCGAACGTCCTGGGCGGCTGCATGGGCAGCACCGGCCCGCTCAGCCCCCGCCCGCTGGCGGACGGATCGGACTCCGCGGAACCCTGGGGCACCGATTTCCCTCCGGTGACCATCCGCGACATGGTGCGGGCCCAGAAGCAGTTGATCGACTACCTGGGCATCCAGCGCCTGTTCGCCGTCATCGGTGGGTCCATGGGCGGGATGCAGGTGCTGCAATGGGCCGCCGCCTATCCGGACGCGGTTTTCGCCGCGCTGCCGATCGCCACCGCGTCCTACCACTCCGCCCAGAACATCGCGTTCCATGAGGTCGGGCGGCAGGCGATCTTCGCCGATCCGGACTGGCAGGCTGGCCAGTACTGGCGCCACGGCCGCATTCCGGCCCGGGGTCTGGCCGTCGCCCGCATGTGCGCCCACATCACCTACCTGTCGGAAGAAGCGCTGACCCGGAAATTCGGCCGCCGTCTGCAGAACGCGCCCAAGGACAGCACCGAGGCCATCAACCTGTTCGGGGAGATGTTCGAGGTGGAAAGCTATCTGCGTCATCAGGGCAGCACCTTCGTGCAGCGCTTCGACGCCAACAGCTACCTGACGATCACCCGGGCGATGGACTACTTCGATCTCGCGGCCGATTGCGGCGGCGATCTGGCGACGGCGTTCAAGGGCAGCCGCACCCGCTTCCTGCTGGCGTCGTTTTCCTCCGACTGGCTGTTCCCCACCGAGGAAAGCCGCTTCGTCGCCCGGGCGCTGAACCGGGCAGGGGCCAACGTGTCGTTCGTGGAATTCCCCAGCGACAAGGGCCACGACGCTTTCCTGCTGGACGAACCGGACTTCCATCGTACCCTGGCCGGCTTCCTCCGCGGCTGCGCCATGCACGCTGGCCTCGGGGCTCGGCCATGACCACCCACGATCCGGTGCGCTTCATCGCCAAGAACCTGCGTGTCGATCTGGCGGTGATCGCGGACATGATCGCCCCGGGATCGCGCGTGCTGGACATCGGCTGCGGCGACGGCACGCTGATCGACCATCTGTTCCAGACCAAGAACTGCGACGCCCGCGGGATCGAGATCGACATGGCCGAAGTCACCCGGGCGGTTGCCTATGGCCTGCCGGTGATGCACGGCGATGCGGACATCGACTTGCAGCACTACCCGGACGCCGCGTTCGACTATGTCGTGCTGTCGCGTGCCTTGCAGGCGGTGGAACGCCCCCGGGCGGTGCTGCGGCAGATGCTGCGGATCGGCACCCGCGCGGTGGTCAGTTTTCCGAATTTTGGCCACTGGCTGGTGCGCTGGCAGTTGCTGTCCACCGGCCGGATGCCGATGACCGCGACCTGGGACCGGCCGTGGCACGAAACGCCGAACATCCATCCCTGCACCATCCGCGACTTCTTCGACCTGTGCGAGCAGGAAGGCTATGTCGTGGAACGCTGGCTCGCGGCGGACGAGGCCGGCCGGAGGTCGCCGTGGCGCCGAGCGTCGCGGATGGCGAACCTGTTTGGGGAGCAGGGCGTGTTTCTGCTTCGGCACCGATAGGCCCGCCGCTATGCCGCTGAGGGGATTGCGGCGATTGGATTCGCTCGCCGGCCGGCCGCCGCGGCGCCGGTCGCGCCGCATGCGCATTGCCGCCGTGGTGTCGCTTCTGATCCATCTGGTGATCGCGGTGCTGCTGCTGGTCACGATCCCGCGCGGACACAAGGAGGAGGTTCTGCCGCCGCCCGCGCCGGTGACCATGGTGTTCAATACTGGCCGGCGGGAGGGGCCGACCCTGCCGAATCCGTCCCTCGTGACCAGCCCGGGTAAAGCGCCTCCGACTCCGCCGGTGGAAGCGACGCCGCTGCCGACTCCCCCGGTCCCGCCAACCCCGCCGCTGCCGGAGGCGCCAACGCCGACCGCTCCGCCGCCGGTGCAGCCTCCAGCCGCGGCGAAACCGCCGCCGGCCCCGTCCCAGCCGCCGCCGCCCGCACCGTCCCCACCGCCTCCGCCGCCGGACGCCGAACCCGCGCCGTCCCCGCCGCCTCCGCCGCCGAAGCCGCGTCCGGTCCCGCCGCCGCCGAAGCCAGCGCCGCCGAAGCCAGCGCCGCCGCCCCGGCCGGAAAAGCGCGAAGCCCCGCTGGATTTCCCGGCGCCGATGAATTTCAGCTTCGGTAACCAACTGCGGGCGCCGAAAGCCTTGCCGCGTCAGGCGGCCCGGCCGCACATCCCGGGCACGATCGATATGTCGATGGGGCCGGCGACCCGCGGCGCCGCCAATCCGACGCCGTATTCCGACAACGACGACACCGCCGCCGGAACAGACTGGCGTAACGCGTTAAGCCGGTGGGTGGCCGAACACGCCTATTACCCTGAACAGGCCCGCCGTTTAGGGGAGGAGGGCGACGCGATGGTTCACGTCATCGCCAAATCCGACGGGACGGTGAAAGAGGTCGAACTGGTTCGGAAATCGGGGTCGATGTGGCTGGATATCGCGCTGGTGGCCCTGTTCCGCGACGCCCACATCCCGCCGTTCCCCGCCGGCGGGGATGAGCCGCTGGAGTTCAATTTCCTGATGCACTACATGCTGATCCGGCAGGAGCAGTAGTACCGCCGCCTAAGTCGCCTTCGCCAGCACCAGCCGCCGCCGGGGTTCGGCGTTTACCGGCATGGCCGCGTACACGTCCTTCACTGCCTCGGTCAGCGTCACGCCGGCCAGTCCGGGTGCCAGCCGCCGTCCGGCTCGCTCCAGCAGCGGGGCGGCGCGCAGCATCACACGCAGCCGGGACGGCGGCATCCACAAGGCGGCATCACGGCGTTCGGCCCGGAACAGGCCGCTGGCCAGAAGCCGCCCAAGCTGGCCGGCGGAATAGGGGTTGCCGTGACCGAACGGGGTGTTCTCCCGGTACGCCCACATGCCGGTACGGTTCGGCACCACGATCAGCAGCCGGCCATCGTCCTTCAGCACCCGCCAGACCTCACGCAGCAGGCGCCGGGCGTTCTCGGCGGTTTCCAGGCCATGCACCAGCAGCACGCGGTCGAAGCTCAGGTCGGCGAACGGCAGGCTGTCTTCCTCCGCCGCGCAGGACAGCGTCGGGGCGCCCGGCGGCCAGCGGGCCGCGCCCATTTGCGCCGGGGTCAGCGCGATGCAGCGGGCGGCGGTGTCGCGCCACAGCCGCAGATACGGCATCGTGTAGCCGATCCCCAGCAGCGAGTGGCCCGCTGCGGTCGGCCACATCTCCAGCAGCCGCTCGCGCAGCACGCGGGCGGTCACGGCGCCGCGCGCCGAACCGTAAAATTCCGCTGCCAGGTGTGTGTCAGCCGTCATGCAGCGGGCCTATAGCACGTCCCGTGGTTTTCGGTTCGGCGAACGCATGCTAGGATTTTGCCCATGACAGTCACAGCATCCCCCGTCCCGATCCTGAGCGACAACTATGCCTGGCTCCTGCGCGACAGCAGCACCGGCGCCACCGCCATCGTCGATCCCGCCGATGCCCAGCCGATTATCGAAGCCATTGAAAAGGCGGGCGGACGGCTGGACATGATCCTGCTGACCCACCACCACGGCGACCATATCGCGGGCGTGGATGAGGTGCGGGCGCGCTTCGGCTGCCCTGTTGTGGGCGCCGCCGCCGACCGGCACCGGCTGCCGGCGCTGGATCAGGCGGTGCGGGAAGGCGACACCGTACGCCTGGGCAATGCCGTAGGTGAGGTGATCGAAACCCCCGGCCACACCCGTGGCCAGATCAATTTCTTCTTCCCCGACGGCGCGGTGCTGCTGTCCGGCGACACCCTGTTCAGCCTGGGCTGCGGCCGCCTGATTGAGGGCACGGCGGACGAGATGTTCGACAGCCTGCGCAAGCTGGCCGCCCTGCCGGGCGATACGTTGGTGTGCTGCGGCCATGAATACACCGAGAGCAACGCCCGCTTCGCCCTGGCGGTCGATCCCGACAACGAAGCGCTGCATGATTTCGTCGGCAGGGTGGAGCAGTTGCGCGCCGCCGGCCAACCCAGCGTGCCATCGGTTCTGGCCGACGAACTGAAGGCCAACCCGTTCCTGCTGGCACCGGACGCTGCCAGTCTCGCCGCCGTGCGCGCAAGGAAAGACAAGTTCTGAACAGGGGAATATCCAACGTGAAACTCTACTACTCGCCAACCAGCCCGTATGTCCGCAAGGTCGTGGCGTGCGCCATTATCCGCGGTCTCGACGGACGCATCGACAAGCATGCCAGCAATCCGCACGCCTCGCCGGCCGATCTGGTCGCGGACAATCCGCTGTCGAAAGTGCCGTGCCTGGTGACCGACGATGGCATGTCGCTGTTCGGCAGCCAGTTGATCTGCGAATACCTCGACAGCCTGGGAGAGGAACTGCCGCTGTTCCCGGCCAAGGGCGCCTCCCGCTGGCGGGCGCTGAAGTTCCAGTCGCTGGGCGATGGCATCCTGGACGCGGCGGTGCCGTGCCGTGGGGAGCAAGGCAAGCCGCAAGAAGCCGCGCGCGACGCCCAGATCGCCCGTTACAAGGAAGCGATCAAGCGGACGGTCGATACGCTGGAAGCCGATCCGCCGCATAAGACCGTGGATATCGGCTCGATTACGGTGGCCTGCGCGCTGGGTTACCTGGATTTCCGCTTCGGGTCCGATCCGTGGCGCGAGGGACATCCGAAGCTGGCGGCCTGGTATGAGGCGTTCGCCAGGAACAAAGGCATCGCCGAGACGGCGCCAGCGTAACCGGCGGATCGGCAGGGGCGGGCGAGGCTGTCGTCCGCTCCGATGGTCCGCCACCCGGTCAGTACTCGAACTGATAGGTCAGCCCGACGCTGGCCGCATCGGCGCCGCCGGCATTGCCGGTTGCCGAGGCATCGCCCGATCCGGCGGAGGTTTCCAGCTTCAGCCCCTTCGCCAGGTCCACCTGCACCGTCGCCTGCGTGCCGCTGCCGGTGGTGCTTTGTTTCGCCCCCAGATAGACGCCTTTCGCCAGATAGCTGCCAGCCTCCAGCGTCGGGGTGCCGGCGGCGTTGCTGCCGACCGACAAGCGGTCCAGCCCGAACGTCTTCCGCAAACTCTCCAGCGGATCGAAGCCCGAGGTAGCACCGGACATCGACGCCAGCGCCGCCGCGATCTGGGCCAACTGCAACGGGCTGAGCTTCGAGGTGCTGGTGTTGAACAGCAACTGCGACAAAATCTCGTCCTGCGGCATGTCCGGCACACTGGACAGGGTGATTTTGGGGTTCTTCGCGCTCCCCTCGACCGTTAGCGTGGCGGCGATCGTGGCCGTGGCGGATGTCGCGACGAAGTGGATCGACGGATCGGATATTCCGGCGCCGGAGAAATTGACGGTGCCCTCGGTGAAGGTCAGCGTCGTCCCGACGATGGTGAAGGTGCCGCGCCGCAGATGCAGGCCCCCGGTGGGGTTCGGCTGCGCGGTGGTCCCGCCGATCCGGATTTTACCCCCCAGTTCGGCGTCCAGGCCACGGCCGCGGATGAGCACCTGCTCCGGCGCATCCAGCGTCAGGTTCAGTGCGATGACCCTTGGCGGCGGTGACTCGGGCGGCGGCGGCGGCGGGGGGGGGGCATTGGCGTACCGCACCTTCAATACCGCGATACTGGCCGGCAGCTTGTCCGGTATCCGGATATCGGCGCGTCGGACATGCACCGTGCCGCCGGCTTGCATGTCGCCCTGGATGTCGCCGGTCAGCGACAGGTTGGCGTCGATGTTCGCGGTGATCAGATCGCTGGCCAGCGGGCGCGCGTTGTCGGCGGTCAGATGCAGATCGACCGGCATCGCGCCGCCCAGACCTATGGTGCCTGAACCGCCCACGGTTCCCGGCCCGGCTTTGCCGGCGAAATCGACCAGCCGGATCGTGTCGCCCGAGGCCTGGATGGTCGCGGTCATGCCGGTGACATTGGCGCCCAGCGCGTAGTCGGTGGCGCTGCCGTTGCGCAGGGTCGCCGAACCCCGCACCAAGGGGGCCGCCGCGGTTCCGGTCACGGTGGCGTCGATCGCGATCTGGCCCCGGGCGCGCCGGCCTTGCGCCGTCAGCAGCGGATCCAGCATCGCGAGATCCAGATAGGCGTCGGTATTCAGGTTCAGCGAGCCGCCTTGGGTCAGCGGCACCGACCCGGTGAGGGCGATATGCGATGGGCCGGCGGTCAGCCTGGTACCGACGCGGGCGGAGGTGCCAAGCAGTGTCGCTTTGGCGACCAGATTGGCGGCGGGCAGCGTCTGACCCGGACCTTGCTTCTGCTTTACCCCGGTCGCGGTCAGCGCGATCGTGCCCTCTGGCCTGACGGCGGTGCCGGTCAGCCTGACGTCGGCGGCGATGACCCCGGTGGCGGCAAAGGCCGGGTTGACGATCGCGCCGATGTCGGCCGGCAGGCCGCGCAGACTGGCGGTCAGGTCCAGCGTGGTGCCGGCGCGCCCCGCGACGGTCAGTTCGGCCTGGCGGAATCCCAGGCGAACGCGGTCCATCTCCACGCCCTCGGCGAAGCTGAACCGGGCCGGAGCGAGAAGCCGCAGCACCTGCTGTTTCCAGCTCGCCTGCATCCTGGCGAGCGTCAGCGTGCGGTTGCCGGTATCCAGCGTCCCCGCGGCCGTCAGCCTCGCGGGGCCGTTGGCGAGGGCCGGGGCGTCGGCGGCCACCGTCAGCGCCAACGCGTCCAGTGGTCCCTTGGCGGTAACCCGGGTGGACATGGATCGGATGGTGCTGGCCGCGATGCCGTCCGCGCCGAAGGTTCCGTCGATGACGGGATGGCCTGACGGGTCGGCGATCGTGGCATTCAGTTCGGCCCTGCCGATCGCGGCGGTGCCGGGCAGCGCCACGTCCTTCATGGCCAGTATCAACCTGGCGGTCTGGTCGTCCGAGTCCAGCTTGATGTTCGCCTGACCGGCGACCGGCCGCCCGATCAGCGGTTCCAGGTCGGCCAGTTTCCCCAGGGTCAGATGCAGATGGCCGCTGGGGATCGCCGCCGGGGGAGTCAGGCTGGCGGTGCCGCCGGCCTCCAGCGACTTCCATGCCGCCTTGGCGATATCGACCTGGATGGTCGTGCCGGTCTTGCCGGCGGTCAGCGCCAGGGTCAGTGGCGCGTCAAGCAGCGTGCCGTTGGCGTTGACGGCGGCCCGGGGTGCATCCGGCAGGCCGGTCGCATCCACCGTTGCCGTGATATGACCGGGGGAATAGCCCTTCGCCGCCACGTCCGAGGCGAGGCGCGCCTGGACAGCCAGTGCCTCCGGCGCCCCGCCGGCGTGTCCCTTCGCGTCCAGCGTGCCGGACAGGGCGGGCTGGATGGCGGACAGGTCCGCCAGGGCAACGGCCCAGGTCAGGTCCAGGATTTTGCTGGCAAGCGTGCCGTTCGCCGTCGCGGTCAGGGCTTTGCCGTTCACCGTCAGATGCGACAGTGTGTAGTCGTCGCCCTTGGCCGATCCGGCGATATCGACGCGGCCGTCCTCGCCGATCAGGGCCGGCAGCGGCGCCATACCGCCGGTGATCGCGACCTGCCCGGCAACTGTGCCGGACGTCGTGCCGTCCTTCATCGCGGCCGTCAGGGTCAGATCGGCGTGGCCGGCGATCCGCAGACCGCCCGCGTCGGCCACCGGGGCGAGGTCGGGCACTACCAGGTGGGCCTGAAGACGCGGATTGTCCTCGACCCGGGCGGTGCCGTCGATCGAAAGCAACGGATGGTGCAATGCAAATGTCACCGGCTTGCCCGGATCGTCCAGCTTTTCGGTGGCGTCCAGAGTCAGCGGTCCACCCGCGAACACGTCCGGTCGCGGTCCCGGCACATGGATGTTCTCGACGCGCGCGTGCAGTTCGCCCCGGGCCGCATTGCCGGCCAGATCGGCATTCAGCGCGCCGATGCGCACGCCGCTCGCGCTCAGCGCCTGGATCCTCACGGTGCCGCTCGCTTCGGGTCTGGCGAACGGCCCATGCAGCCTGGCATCGACCAGGACCGATTGCCAGGACACGCCCTCGGCCGGGGTCATCGCCGGGGCTTGCGCCTTGAGCGCCAGATCGGCGGACCGATTCAGCAGATCGACAGTGCCGGAGGCCGTGGCGGTCAGTTGCCCGGCGCCGATGTCCACCCGGGCGGCGATGGCGGAGCGTGGCCCGTTGGCTGACGCCTGGATCGCCACCGCGCCCAGATCGGGAAGATGGGCGATCGAGGACATCAGC
>JAKBCJ010000190.1 GCA_021807975.1 Pseudomonadota bacterium
ATGTGCTTTCCAGCCGGATATCCCGCAGGAGAACGATTTCGTCATATCCTTCGGTTTCTTCGAACGTACGTTCGAGAACCGCCGCCGGGTCAGTGTCGTAGCCAACGAAAAACTCACGGTAAGCCCGTGCGACGCGCGATGGCGTATCGCGCAGTCCTTCCCGGTCCGGATCGTCGCCGGCCCAGCGCAACAGCGTGCGAATGGCGACCTCCGCCTGTTCCCGTGTTGGCCGGGTTCCCGTGGCCGCATGCGCGGATCGGAGCGCGGCTGGCGTGACAATGTTCATCGCAACGTATCCTCCTGAATGCGCGGCGGGTGACGCGATTCCCCAGCCGGCGGTATTGGGCCGGTTACCCAGCCCGAAACCCGTGTATGTCCTGTCTGATTGCGCTGCTTCCGCACGGACGAGCCGGAAGCATCGGATGCCATCACCATTACGTCTCATAATTGATCTTAGGTGCGGATGAATACAATCACAGGTTGCATCATTGTGTCAATGAACAACCTATTTTCCCGAAGTTCTATTGGCCAATAAACCCGTCTGCCAGGACGCAGACTGCCCGTGTCCGGAACGAGGAAGGGCATGGCGCAGCCAGCCAGCGCCGCCGTCGGATGCCCTGTTCCATCTTCAAGCAGGCGCCCCTCCTGGAGCACCGGCGGGGTGACGCGTTTCTTCCCGCCCATCGTGGCGAGGACGGCGGCGGTGTTCAGGGGTGGACGATCGTCCGCCAGCGTCATCGGAAATAGCCCTCGCGCATTTTCTGTCCGAGCGAGCCGCCCTCTTCTCCGTCGCTGATCCGTCCCTGCCGCTCTGAGGATGAAGCCCGCGGGGTTTCATCGACGACGGCCGCGAGGCCGGTCGCGCCGGATGTGGATGGATTCCGAATTCAGCCAGGACAGGTGAGAGCCGGCGAATTTCACAGGTGAGCTTGCCATGTGAGTTCTCGAATTCGTCGATGATGCACGGTTCAGACCGCCATCTTCAGGGGGGCGCCGGATCGGCCGCGGCACTCACAGCGGTCCATTGAAGACCACCCGCGTAGCGCCATGCCATCCGGCCAGCCTCATCGAGGGCGAACAGGTGCAGCCAGCGATTGTCGAACAGCGCGCGAACACCCTCATGCCGCTTCAGGATATCGGTCATCGCTTCGCTCGGTGCTTCGATGCAGACCGACAAACGAAGCGGTTCGTGGACATAACGCTCGCCGTCATGGACCGATTGCCAGGGCAGGCCGGCGCGCATGACGCCGCCGTTCCCCTCCACGACGCCGATGCCGCCCGCGACGTTGTGCAGCAGTTTGTTGCCGCCGCCAAACACCGCCGGTGCCACGGTCGATCCGTAATACTGCAGGCTGATCCAACTCGCGACCACCACGGGCGCGGTCAGGATCGACTCGAGAACGCCGAAGTCCCTGTCGGTCTTCCAGTCATAGTCGTGCAGGAAGGCGCGACCTTCCAGGTTTTTGCCCGCCGTGCGCCGGCGGGGCGCGGCGATGAACGCCTTGCAGCCTGCCAGCCCCCATTCCGGCCGCACTTCGGCCCAATCGCGGCTTCGGCTGATGAGACTGCCCTGGCCTCCCGCTCCTGGCAGGCGCAAAGCCCTCTCGCCCCTTGCGATGACGCCAGCCGCATCCAGCCAAACCCGCGCCTGGCGGATATCGGACAGATGCGGCGCGGAGGGATGATCGTCCCCGTACAGCGTGACCGCGTCCGTCGTCGTGTCATGCAAAGCGCCGATGAACAGGGTGTCTGCGGGGATCTCGATTCCATGCGGAACCAGACCGGCGCGCACTGCCGGATCGTTCAGCAGTGCGGCCAGCAGCCGCGCATTGACCTCCCCGGAATAGCCGCCGCAGGCGCCGCAATGCAGCCCGCTGGCATGCGGGTTGTTGACCACGTTGGCGCCGTGTCCGGCCAGCAGCACGAGCTTTGCGAAGTTCGCCGTCAGCGACATGGTCCGCAGCACCGTTCCGGCCGCCTTGGTTCGTGTTGCGAGATCGAGCGCGGGATCGAAACGGGGCGCGGGATCGTTCGGCGCGGGCGTGCGGTGCAGTCCCAGGGCATCGCTGATGAGCTTGCCGGCATAGACCGGTCCGGTCGCCTCGACGAAAGCGAAGGACGACACGGCTGCGAGCTTGAACCGCCCCAGGGCGCGCTTGGCGCGCGCCTTGAGCCGGGCCGACCGATCCGCCGCCGCGTCCTCGGGGCCGCCGGAACAGGTGGTCAGGCCGGGGTTCAGGAGTACCGGCAACCGGCGTTCATGGACATCGGACGCAAAGCGGCGATGCGAGGCGGTCAGCCCGAAGAAGCCTGCGAAGCCCAGGGTCTGGATATCCGGGTTTACGGTTTCCAGCGCCCGGCGAAATACCTCGGAGCGGACGTCGATGCAGAATGCTGCCTGGAGCGCGGGCCGGTTGTCCGTCGCCGCCGCTCCGGGCGCGGCGAGCGTTCGCGCCAAGGCTCGCTGCGCCGCCCGCTCCGACGCGTCCTGCAGGATGGCGTTTGCCACATGGCCGGCGGTCGGTGTGACCGGCGACGCATGCGATGCGATGACCGCCTGCCACTGCACGGCAATCCGGTCCTTGTAGCGGTCGAACAAAGCTGCCTCCCAGATCAGGCGGATCGCCAGAAAGTCGGTGATGGCCGCATCCGAGCCGCCGCCGAGTTCCGCCTGCCAAAGCCGGTAGCGGGCGTATTGCGCCCAGCCGCACAGGGTTATCAGCATTTGATGAAAATAGGTTTCCAGGGCCTCCGCCGGGATTGCGATTCGCCTCACCACGTCTGCGACTGCGTCCGGCGCGGCTTCCGGTGCCTCTGAGACATGGGTGGCAAATCCGGAAAGACCGATAATCTCGGGTGTCAGATCGTGGGTCGCGACGGCGCGCCAGGCTGCATACGCGCCCCGACCGCGCGGCGCGGCCCAAAGTGCCTGCCCTTCGTCGAAGTAGCCAGCCGCCCAGGCGCCGAAGCGCTCTGCGATCAACCCCGGCCAGTCGATCCCCGATACCTCGGCGGCAAGGTCGGCGATGGTCGGCACCGCCCTGATCCGGTGCGCCGGTTCCAACGCGGCCGACTTCAAAGCCCTGAGGTTCGGCGGGCGCAGCGCTGCCGGCGCGCTGGCCAGGGCGTCCGTCAGATCGGCGTCGGTGATGACGCCGCTGGCGATCTTCTCCTGGTACCAGCTTCCGGGCATGGTGACAGGGGCGCCCGCCACGCGCGCCAGGCGGGCGCCGACGGTGGCGAGGTTTTCATCGGTTTGGCCGAGGAACGGATTGACCGCGACGCTCGATGCCAGCGGCCAGACCGGGGGAATGGCCCTGGCGGCGCGATCGGCGGCGGCGTCCAGCGCCATGGCGTGCCGCCAGCTTGAAGTCTCTGTCTGCGTCATTCTTCTTCCTCCGAACCGATCAGGGTGCGTTGCGCAGCCGCCAGCCGCGCAGCAGGCGGTCGAACACCGCGTTGGCGTAGAAGCCGTTCGAAAGATGCACGCGCAGCCCGGCGGCGGCCGGGTGATAGGCCCAGAGCGGGAACATCGCCTGGACCACGGCCACAAGGCCGAAACTGAGGACCGCCAGCACGATCAGCGCCCATTGCAGCGGACCCGGCGCGGGGGCGGCAGGCAGCGCGCCGGCGGTCAGCCAGACAACGAATACCTGAAGCGCGAAGTAGCTGATGGAGGTGGCAACGGCGTAGCCGATCGTGCGCCGGGTCAAGGCCCTTGGCGCTGCGTCGGCAAGACCTTGCGCCAGCATGTAGGCGACGCCGAAGATCAGGATGCCGCCCAGCGCGATGGCCTGCGGCGACTTGTGCTGGAACCCGAAACCGAATCCGACGGCGGCATAGATCGAAAGCGCAACGAGAAAGGCGCGTCCGACGGCGCCAGCATCGGGAATGGCTACCGGACCGGGCCTGCGATTGGCGGCGATCGAGTCCACCGCGCCGCCCGAGGCCAGGAAGGAATGCGCTTTGTAGAGCGAGTGAGCCACGATGTGCAGCAGGGCCAGCGGGAAGAGTCCGAGCCCGCACTCGAGGATCATGAAGCCCATCTGGGCGACCGTGGACCAGGCCAGCGACGTCTTAACCGCCGGCTGGGTCAGCATCACCAGCCCGCCGAAGAGCGCGGTGAACCCGCCCACCACGACAAGAACCGCGAGCACGCCGGGGGCCAGCAATATGACGTCGGCAAAGCGGATCAGCAGAAATCCGCCCGCATTGATGACACCCGCGTGCAGCAGCGCGCAAACCGGCGTCGGGGCTTCCATTACCTCTGTCAGCCAACCATGCGTCGGAAACTGCGCGGATTTCAAAACCGCCGCCGCCGCCAGGAACCCCGCCGCGACGATCGCCAGTCCGCCTCCGCTTCCACCGCGTGCGGCGCGTAGGACAGCGGCAATGTCGATCGTGCCGTAGGCGAGCGTCAGCAGAACCGCAGCGGCGATCAGCGCCACGTCGCCAAGGCGGGCGGTGACGAACTTCTTGGCGGCGGCGCGCCGGGCGGCGACGCGGTTCGGATAGAACAGCAAAAGCCGGTGCAGAAAGAGGCTCATCGCGACCCGGGCCAGAACGAACTGGATCAGATTGCCCGACAGCACCAGCAGCAGCACCGAGGCGAGCGTGAGGCAGAGCCAACCCGTGAACGCGCCCTGCCGCGCCTCACCGTCCAGATAGGTCGCGGTGTACCGCACCACGACCCAGCCGATGAACGAGACCAGGAGGAACATAACGACGCTGACGGCGTCGCTGCGGATCGACAGTCCGAAGCCCTGCAGCCCGATCGTGCGGCTGTCCCCCGGCCCGTGCAGCATAAGCAAAACTGCCGAGACCGCCGCGGTCGCCAGGGCGGCTAGGGCCGAGGCTTCGGCCAACCGAGGCAGGATGCGGGGTCGGCGACGGGTGCTGACAAGCCCGGCGGCGGCGCTGATCAGCAGCGCCAAGGGGGCGGCAAACGGTAGAAGATCGATTGGCAACGGTTTTCCCCTTCAATGCATCATGCGGGTCAGGGAACGACCTATCCGACGGGCCAGGCATATAAAAATTCATTGTTTCGGCCATATCGTTCTGTTTTACAGAACGATATGAAAAACCTGAACTTCAACCATCTCCGCTATTTCTGGGCGGTTGCGCACGAAGGCAGCCTCACGCGGGCGGCTGAGCGGTTGAATTTGTCGCAGTCGGCGCTGTCGGTGCAGATCCAAAAGCTCGAACACCAGATGGGTCACAAGCTGTTCGAACGCGTGGGCAAACGGCTTCTCCTGACCGAGGCCGGTCAGATCTCGCTCGATTATGCGGACACCGTGTTCCAGGCCGGCGACGAGTTGATGAGCACCCTGGCAGGGCGGCCCCTGGCAAGCCGTCAGGTCCTCCGGGTCGGTGCGCTGACCACACTGTCACGCAACTTCCAGCTTGAATTCCTGCGTCCTCTGGTCGGCCGCGCGGACGTGGAGCTGATCGTGCGTTCCGGCACGACACGCGACCTGCTCGCTCAGCTCGAAGCGCATGCCATCGACGTGGTTCTTTCGAACGGCGCCGCTCAGCGAGACGCCCGCGCGCCGTTTCGCAATCACCTGCTCAATCAGCAGCCCGTCAGCCTGGTCGGCCGTCCCCGGCCCGACAAGCCTCCGTTCCGATTTCCGGAGGATCTGCGCAGCGAGCCCATCCTGCTGCCGAGTCTAGACAGCGACATCCGGGTCGGCTTCGACCGTCTGCTGGATCTGGCGGGGATCCGGCCGATCATCCTGGCCGAAGTCGATGACATGGCGATGCTGCGCCTGCTGGCCCGTGAGCGCGAGGGCGTGACCCTTGTGCCGCCGATCGTCGTGCGCGACGAGCTGGCATCCGGGGTGCTGGTGGAGCATTGCCGGATCCCGCGGCTTACCGAAAGCTTCTACGCCATCATTCAGAACCGCCGGTTTCCTAACCAGCTTCTCAACGACCTGCTGACCAGTCATCATTCCCACTCGATTACAAAATAAATACTGCCTTTTTAATCGATTGGTTTGAAAACGATCACTCTGCGATACCACGTTGGGTCAACGCAGCCTTTCCTCTATTCAAGTAACTGCGCTGCCTCTCCCCGTTCGGATAGCAGCTTGACCGCTTTTCTGTCGAAGGACACGAAGGTTTCGCCGCCCAGCCACTTGCCTTCATGCGCCATGATCCCGTCGGCAAAGTCGCCCCCGGCATCCAACAGCACAAGCCCCGCCTCCACGGCTGGCCGGTTCATGACGATATTACCCGCATCGAGCAACGCCCGGATGGCGGTTGCAACATCCCCTTTCGGCAACTTGGCACCCTGCCGCAAAATCCAGGCCAGTTCGCATAGCGATGGCAGAGAAACGGCGATCAGTGTCGCGCCGCTGAGCATCTCCCGTGCCTGACGACATTGAGCGGCGTCGTCTTGCAGAATCGCCCGCGCCAGCACGTTGGTGTCGGCGGTGATCTTCATTTGCCGTCGAATTGCCCGGCCCAGCCCGCCGCCGCGATTTCGTTCATCTCCTCGATCGTCAACGGATTCTTCAGCTTTACCTTGCCGTCAAGGGCATGGAAAAAGCCGTCAATCGTACCTGTCGGCCGCGCCGCCCGTATCCGCAGCTCGCCGCCGGGCAGTTTTTCAAACTCGATCCGCTCGCCCGGCTCGATGCCGAGGTGCTGTAGCAAGTCCCGCTTGAGCGTGACCTGGCCTTTCACTGTGACTGCGAGCGATGCCATCGAAGCCTCCTTGGCTCTGCCCAAAATAAATGTAAGGTATTTTTACATTACCGTCAAGGTTAGGAGTCCTGGCGCACCACGACACGTTCGTGCGCCTATTCGGAGTTCGTCCTGAATTGGCCGCATCCTCCGCCTCGTCGGCTGCGGACGAGGGATCGAGGCGACTACCAAAAGCCTAATACCAGTCTCTGACACCCTTTGCACAATGCGTACCCGTACCTGCTTCGAGGCCCTGGTTGCCGGTCGGCGTGTGTTGTCGTGGCGGGTGTCGATAATGACGAGCGGCCCCATCGGACACTCGGATATCGGGCTCCGCGCCGGGCTTTCACCGACGCAACAAAAACAAGACAACGCTTTCAATCGCAACGGATACGTCGGCGCTGTAAACGCCAGCCGCCCCCTGTCGCCGGAGGCTGAAACGGATATCCAGTCCGATCGCATTGGCGCAGCCTTGTTCAGCCCCGACGCAAATGGCATCCAATTGCCGGCTGATCAGTCATTCCCACTCGATCGTCCCGGGCGGTTTCGACGTAATATCGTAAGTCACCCGGTTCACCCCCCGGACCTCGTTCACGATCCGCCCCGCCACCCGGGTCAGGAACGACATTTCGAACGGATACACATCCGCCGTCATCCCGTCGGTACTGGTCACCGCCCGCAGTGCGCACGCCATGTCATAGGTGCGGCCATCGCCCATCACCCCCACCGTGCGCACCGGCAGCAGCACGGCGAATGCCTGCCAGATCGCGTCATACAGACCGGCGGAGCGGATTTCCTCCAGATAGACCGCATCGACCTTGCGCAGGATATCCGCCTTCTCGCGAGAGATCGCGCCAGGGATGCGGATCGCCAGACCGGGGCCGGGAAAGGGGTGTCGCCCGACGATGATCTCGGGGATACCCAGTTCGCGGCCCAGCACCCGGACCTCATCCTTGAACAGTTCGCGCAGCGGTTCCACCAACTGCATCCGCATCCGTTCCGGCAACCCGCCGACGTTGTGATGCGACTTGATCGTCACCGACGGCCCGCCTGTGAAGCTGACGCTTTCGATCACATCCGGATACAGCGTGCCCTGGGCCAGGAAGTCGGCCCCGCCGATCTTAGCGGCCTCTTCCTCAAACACCTCGATGAACAGCCGCCCGATGGTCTTGCGCTTGATCTCCGGGTCGGTCACGCCTTCCAGCGCGCCCAGGAACAGGTCGGACGCATCGCGATGCACCAGCTTGATGTTGAAGCGGTCGCGGAACGTCTTGATCACGTCGTCCGCCTCGCCATGTCGCAGCAGGCCGTGATCGACGAAGATGCAGGTTAGTTGTTCGCCGATCGCCTCATGGATCAGCACCGCCGCAACCGAGGAATCCACGCCGCCCGACAGCCCGCAGATTACCCGCCCGCTGCCCACCTGCGCCCGAATTCTCGCAATCTCCGTCGCTCGGAATCCCGCCATGGTCCAGGAACCGGACAGGCCGACGACGTCATGGGTGAAGTTGCGCAGCAACTGCGCCCCATGCGGCGTATGCACGACCTCGGGGTGAAACTGCACCCCATAGAACCGCCGCGTGTCATCGGCGATGGCGGCGAATGGCGCGCCCTCGCTGGTGGCGACGACGCGGAACCCTGGCGGCAGCCGGGTCACCCGGTCGCCATGGCTCATCCAC
>JAKBCJ010000191.1 GCA_021807975.1 Pseudomonadota bacterium
GCGATCTGCATATGCGCGATCACCGGCATGAACTGTTCCATACGCCTGGTGATATCACCCTCGGTTATCTGCACGTGGTACAGGTCGAATTGCAGCCCCAGCCGGTCGCGCCCGATCGCATCGACGATCGCCGCACCCTGCGCCTGGGTGTTCAGGAAATATCCGGGCATGTCGCGATGGTTGATCGGTTCGATCGCCACCTTCACGCCAGCCGCTTTCGCCTGTTCCGTCGCCCAGGCCAGGTTCGCGGCATAGACCGCGGTCGCCGTCGTCATCGACAATCCCGCGGGCATAAGGCCGGCCATGCAATGCACCAGCCGGCAGTCCAGCGCGGCGGCATAATCCAGCGCTTTCTTCACTCCCTCGCGGAACTGGGCCTGACGCCCCGGCAGGCAGGCCATGCCGCGTTCGCCGTTCGCCCAGTCGCCCGGGGGCATGTTGAACAGCACCTGGGTCAGGCCCTCGCCGCTGAGACGTTCGCGGATAGCCGCGGCCGGGAAATCGTAGGGGAACAGGAACTCCACACCCTCGAACCCCGCCTTCCGAGCGGCGGCGAAACGGTCGAGGAACGGCACCTCGTTGAACATCATCGACAGATTGGCGGCTAAGCGCGGCATGACGAACCCTTTGTTTCCCGTGGCAGTACAGCTCGGCGGCGGAACGGCGGGTCTTAATACCCCTTGTCTGCCCGTCCGAAACACGCAACGACTGGTTTGTGCCGGCGCCCGTTTCTGGTTGCCGGCTTGAAACCGAAGTTACAGGCGGGCGCCGCGCTTGGCTAGGCACCGCCGCCGGTTGCTTCGACCATACAAGAATACGCGAACGGGGACACATGATCGCTGAACGGATTCTGATGGGCCTGCTGCTGGGCGGCGTGGCGATCGGCTGCATCCTGGTGCTGTATCCGTTCGTTTCTGCCCTGCTGTGGGCTGGGATCCTGGTCTATACGACCTGGCCGGTGTACGACTGGCTGCGCCTGCATTTGCGTTTGGGCCGGGTGTCCGCCGCCCTGCTGATGGTTACGCTGACCGCCGTGGTGCTGGTGTTGCCCATCGGAGTCGCCGCCCCGGGCAGCGCCGACGATGTGACTCATCTGCGGCACGCGATCATGGACGCGTTGCGCGCGGGACTTCCGGATTCTCCGTCATGGGTCTTCGACATCCCGCTGATCGGCAACACGGTCGGCGATTTGTGGAACCGCTGGGCCGCCGATATCAGCGTGATGCTGGACGCCTTGCGGCCGTATTTCGGCATCGTCGTCGAGGGCGGGCTAAGCCTGCTGCTGGGTATCGCCAATGGCGTACTGATGTTCCTGCTGGCGCTGTTCATCGCCTTCTTCTTCTATATCTACGGCGAACCGATCGCCGACCGGCTGCGCTTGCTGCTGCAACGCATCGCCGGCAACCAGGCGGAGCGGCTGATTACGGTGACCGGGGCGACGGTCCGCGGCGTGGTCTATGGGATTCTGGGCACCGCCGTGGTTCAGGGCATTTTGACCACCTTCGGACTGTGGCTGTCGGGCGTGCCGCGTCCGGTGCTGCTAGGCGCGATCGCCGGGCTGCTGTCGGTCTTACCGATCGGCGCGCCGGTGGTGTGGATTCCGGCATCGATCTGGCTGCTGGGAACCGGCCATTTGGGCTGGGGCATTTTCCTTGCCCTGTATGGCGCGGGTGCGATTACCGGATCGGACAGCCTGATCCGCCCGTGGTTCATCTCGCGCGGCGCACAATTGCCGTTCCTGCTGACCGTGCTGGGCGTGCTGGGCGGGGCGCTGGGATTCGGGTTGCTGGGAATTTTCCTGGGGCCGGTGCTGCTGGGCATCGGCTACACCCTGGTCAACGAATGGGCTCGGGGTGCCGATCCGCGGATAACCGCCGCCGATGGCTAAACCGATGAGGACCAAAGGCCCTGGTTGTTTTGTATTGCAAAATATTGCCGCAAGTCAGAAAGTCGCTTTTGGAACTATAATTTGGAAGCCGCACCCTGGGCCACGGGACAGTCATCGGTGTGCCAAACACCCACCGGCCAATGATTGCCCCCGGCGTGGCTGTCGTTGCTGGACCCGCATGCGATGGATGAAACCGCATCCACGGCGATCGATCCCGACGCTGACGGCAATCCACGGCCGCATATCCTGGTGGTCGATGATGAGCCAATCATTCGCGAGGAAATCGTCGAATATTTGCAACTTCGGGGCGTGCGCGCCCGGTCGGCGGCCAATGGGCACGATGCGTTGGCTTGCCTGAAAGCGGATCCGTCCATCACAGTTGTTCTGAGCGACATCCGTATGCCGGACATGGACGGCCTGACCCTGGCCGCATCGGCCATCGCCATCGCGGGTGAGGAGCACGCGATCGAAGTGGCGCTGCTGACCGGTCATGCAACCGTCGAAGATGCCGCGGCGGCGGCCCGTTTGCGCGCGATCGACTTCCTGGAGAAACCGGCGGCACTGGCCGACATCAAAACCGCGCTGATGCGTGCGCACCTGTCAGCCGCCGCGCGCCGAAGCAGTTGGCGCGGCGTGCAGGCGTTCGCCGCGGAGCGTACCAAAGCACAGCGCGCGATCGACAGCCTGGTATCCGATCGGGACCAGTTGCGCCAGCAACTGCTGCGATCCACCGAACCGCATGTCAATCCGCGGCGCGACACGTTCATGGCGGTGATGAACCACGAACTGCGCACCCCGTTGGTACCGATTATCGGCCTTGCTGAACTGATCGAGGTTGCATCCGGAACCCTGTCTGCAAAGCAGATCACCGAATACGCCCGGGAAATCCGCCTGGGCGGACAGCGCCTGGAGCGGGCGCTGTCCCGCATTACCGAATTTGCCAACCTGGTATCCGGCGACACGCCGTTCAACCGAGCGCCATGCCGGCCGGATCGCGCCATGCAGTCCGTTGGCCGGTTGTCGGCTGCCCGGCTCAGCGAACGGCGGCAAACCTTGCGGGTGGATGTACTGACACAACGCGCGCTGTTCACCAGCAGCGACCGGCTGCAACGCCTGCTGGACGAACTTATCGACAATGCCAGCCGCTTTTCGCCTGAAGCCTCGACGATCGTGCTGTCCCTGCGCGACGATGGCGACGGCGTCGCCTTCAGCGTCTCGGATTCCGGCCCCGGGATGACAAAGGCCGAGACCGACCTTGCCATGAACGCCTTCCATCAGATCGACATGTCGCTTGCCCGGCGGTTCGACGGCCTGGGCATTGGCCTGCCGATGGCCATGCGTATCGCCCAACGCATCGGCGGCAGGTTGGAGATCGAGAGCGAACCGGGCACCGGCACGACCGTCACGCTGCGGCTGGATGCCGACAGCGTGCTCATCAACACGCCGTGAACCTCGGTCATTGCCTGCCTGAAGGATCCGGCAAAGTCTCGGGACTGTGGCAGGCCGCGATCGTTCTGCTGCTGACGCTGTCCCTGGAATGCCTGTTCCTGAACCGGGCGAACGACTTCATTGCCAGTAAGGTCCAGGAACACGACGCCGGCCTGCGCACGGAGGCCAGCGCGTCCGCTGTGATCCTGAAGGAAACCCTGATCCGTTTTCTGGACCAGCTCGACGCCCTGCATGGTTTGGCGCGCCTGGTCACCGCGGGCCGCCAATCCGGCGATCTGCCAATGGAAAATGCGGCGATGGCAGAGCTGGATCATTGGCAGGGCAATTTGGGCGGCGGTGTCCGGTACATCGGCGCCATCGCCCCTTCGGGTGCGCTGGACTGGACGAACTTGAAAACCGCCGTGGGCCGGGTCGATCTGTCCGCGCGGGAGTATTTCAGGACCATCGCCGACGGCAAGGCCGACTATTGGGTGGGCGCGCCGGCCGCGGGCCAGGTATCCGGCCAAATCGGTATCCATTTCACCAAGAGTATGCGGGGGCCCGGCGGCGCGCTGCTGGCAGTGACGATGATCGACGTCGATCCGCGCCTGCTATCCGATTTGGCAGCCAGCGCGGGGCTGACGGGAACCGACACATTGACAATCCAGCGGCGGGATGGGGTTATCCTGGCCCGCAGCGGCGCCAGCCAATACATCGGCCATGTCAACCCGCCGGGAGCGTCGCATATGCGCGCATTCCTTAGCGCGCCAAGCGGCCTGATCGAGGGCACGAGCCCGATCGACGGCACCGACAGGGTGGCAGCCTGGCAGCAAATCGAACCAGGGGGACTGATCCTGGTGGTGGCTCTGGACCGGATCGCCCACGGAAACGCGATCCGGGCGGCGGTGAACCGGATGTATCGCTGGGTCGGTCTTACCGCCGGGCTGATCGCGTTGCTGGGCGCCGGCGCGATCCTCGTCCTGCGGTGGCAATCCCGCTTTGCCCGGGCGGAAGCCAAAGCGGACATGGTCCGGCAAAGCGAACTTGTGTTTCGGGAGATGGCGGAAAGCCTGCCGGATATGGTCCGCCTGATCGACCCGGACGGCACCGTGCGCTATGCCAACGACGCGGCGAGGACATTGCTGGGCGTCCCGCCCGACGATCTGATCGGACAGAAGCTGAACGGGTTCGTCCATCCGGGCGACCTTGCGACAACGCAAGCGATCCGGATGCCGACCATGCCGTCCGCCACGGCGGTGCGGTACGAAGTGCGGATGGTGCGGCCCGATGGGCAAACCATCTGGACCCAGACCAGCTTACAAGCCCTGGCCCGGGATGCGCCCGCCCCGGGGTCGAGCTTTATCGTCGCCGTAACGCGAGACATGACCGTCCAACGGCAAACCGAAGCGGCGCTTCGCCTTGCGAAAGAAGAACTGGACGCGCTGCTGACCGCGACGCGCGCGGTGCTGTATCACGCCCGGGTCGATCCCGACGGCGGTATGCATCCGCTGTTTGTATCCGACAGTGCCCTGCACCTGATTGGCTACACGCCGGCGGAAATTGTCGGCACGCCCAACTGGTTCGCCAGCCATTTCGATCCGGCATTCGCCGCGGAACACCGGGCGCATCTGCATCGCGTCCTGACCGAGGGAAGTTCCCGCACCAAATACCGCCTGCGGCGGAAAAACGGCGCCTGGATGTGGGTTTCCATGTTCAGCCGGCGGATCGCGGGCGATGGCTTCACGATCGTCGGCACCGCCAGCGACGTATCCCGTGAGCATGAGCGCGAACTGCAGCTGGCCCAAAGCGCCAAGATGGCAACGCTGGGGGAGGTTAGCACCGGTATGGCGCATGAGCTGAACCAGCCGCTGACCGCGATCGGCATGCTGGCCGAAAACAGCCTCGCGAGCCTGCGGGAAGATGGTTCGGTGCGGCAGCTTATCGGTGCCAAACTGGAACGTATCCTGGATCAGGTGCGCCGGGCGGCCGCGATCATCGACCACATGCGTATTTTTGGGCGCCGGTCGGACGCGCCGCCCGCGCCGTTTTCGGTAGAGGCCGCGATCGACGGGGCCAGGACCATGGCGTCGAACCGGCTGCAACAGGCCCGGATCGGCCTGACGATCGAAACCGCGGCCAACCTTCCCCGCGTGACCGGCCATACGGTGCGGCTGGAGCAGGTGCTGCTGAACCTGATCGCCAACGCCGCCGATGCTGTCGAGGACCACGCCCCCGCGCTGCCAAACGGTCGCCGGGATATCGTCATACGTGCCGGCATGGCGGACGGCATGGTCCAGATCGCCGTTGCCGACCAGGCCGGGGGGATCGACGAAACCCTGCTGCCCAGGTTGTTCGAACCGTTCTTCACCACGAAACCGGTGGGTCGCGGAACCGGCCTTGGGCTGTCGATCAGCTATGGCATCGTCGCCGACATGGGCGGCTGCATCGCGGCACGAAATGAGGGTGATGGTACAGTCGTGACGATCTGGTTGCCGCCGTCAGGTGCCCCGGTGACCGATGGTGCCGAAAGCGGCTAGGCTTCCGCCCCGGGCCGGACCATCCCGGTTCGGAGAGGTAACCGATCGATGTTCGCCGTCATCTTCGAAGTGTTTCCCCGGCAGGATGCGCTGGCGGTCTATCTGGACCACGCCGCGAGCCTGCGGCCCGAATTGCTGGCGATCAACGGCTTCCTGTCGAATGAGCGCTTTGCCAGCCGCCAGCGCCCCGGCTGGCTGGTATCGTTGTCGATATGGCGCGACGAGAAGGCGCTGATCCGCTGGCGGACCCATGCACTGCACCACGACATTCAGGGCAAGGGCCGTTCGGGCGTTTTCGCCGATTACCATCTGCGAGTCGGCGAGATCGTCTCGGACTCCGACCTGACCTTCCGGCCGCGGCGCGATCGTTTCGATACCACCGAAACGGGAGCGGCCAAGGCGGTAAGCCTGACCGAAAGGCCCTTGGACGACAGCGAACCGGTTGCCAACGGCGACGTATTCGACAGCATAACCCGCCCGGGCAACGGCTTGTATCTGCGCGCCTGGCCGGATGTGGCATTGGCGGAGGCCGAGGCGGCCCGAGAGTCCGGACGCCGCCGCGTGGTGGCGGTTATCCGAGACTACGGCATGTTCGCCCGCACCGAAGCGCCGCAGTACTTTCCGTCATGACCGTCCCAGCCGAACAGCAGGATGCAGCCAGGTTCCTGAGCCAGCTCGCGGGCGGGGAGCCGAAGGAAACTCATATCTCGGCCGTGTTTATCGGTTCGGATACGGTTTGGAAGCTGAAAAAGGCGGTACGGCTGCCGTTCCTGGATTTCACAACGCCGGAGGCACGCGCCGGCTTCCTGCGGCGCGAGCTTGAGCTGAACCAGCCCTGGGCACCGGGCCTTTACCGCGATGTCGCCGGGATCGTTCGCCTTGCCGATGGAACCCTGGCCTTCGGCGACGATAACCCGATCGAATTCGTTCTGCGCATGGCAAGGGTTCCCGACGCCGACTTTGGCGACGCACTCGTATCGAATAACGGTTTGACCGACAAACTTTTAGATGACATCGGCGATACCGTCGCCCGATACCACCGGGGCCTTCCGCCAGTCCATGGAGCCGATTTTGCCTCTGCCATGCTGCGGATTACCGAGGGCAACGCTGTGGCGGCCAGGGCCGCCGGACTTCCCGATGCTGATTCTTGGTCGCAACGGATGATATCGGCGACCGACGCCCGCTACGCATGGCTTTCGGAACGGGATCGCAATGGCTTCGTGCGCCGCTGCCATGGCGACCTGCATCTGGGAAACATCTGCCTGTGGCAAGGCCGCCCGGTGCCATTCGACGCGCTGGAGTTCGACGAAAAGCTGGCAACCATCGACGTAGCATACGACCTGGCATTTCTGCTGATGGACCTGGACCGCCGCGCCGGGCGTGCGGCGGCCAACCGGACGATGAACCGCTACATGGCACGCACCGGCGACATCGACGGCCTGGCTGGATTCCCAATCTATCTGTCGCAGCGGGCGATGATCAGGGCACATGTGATGGCCGCGATGGACCAGGACGGAACCGCATACCTGGCAGCGGCGGCCAACTACCTGACCCCGGCGGAACCCTTGGCGATCGCGGTTGGCGGGTTGCAGGGCACCGGAAAATCGACACTGGCCCGGGCGCTGGCACCGGATCTGGCGCCTGCTCCTGGCGCGGTGATTCTGCGCAGCGACGAAATACGCAAGCGCCTGTTCGGCGTTTCCCCCGAACAGCGCCTGCCGGCCGGCGCGTATTCCGCGGAATCGAATGCCACCGTGAACGCGATGGTCATTGCGTCGGCGGGAACCGCCGCCCGTTCGGGCCATTCGGCGATTGTCGATGCCACCTTTCTGGACATTGGCATGCGAGACGCTCTTTGTACTGAAGTTGCCAAATATGGTGTTCGGTTGAAGGGTTTTTGGTTGCAAGCACCAATTTCGTTACTTGAACGAAGGATTTTATCGCGAGTTGGCGACGCCTCCGACGCGACGATGGATGTGCTGCGCCGTTCTGCTTCGGCCGATCCCGGGGCGGGGGATTGGATGCCGATCGACGCCACCGACAGCGCAGCCGCCTTGGCCAGCGTTCGGCAGACTATCGTGTCGAGGTGATCACCCGCGGCAGCGCCGAACTGCTGGCGACCGGCAGTGAAGAAACAGTCCAAACTCGTACGCCCGATGGAGCCGAAGCTCCGATCGCGATAATGCGCCAGTGCGGCGCTTCGTCCGGCACCGGTTCGGACGGTGCATCTTTCCATAGCGCCAGGACGCGATCCCGGTATTCTGTCCGCCGCACTTCGGTCGCGGAATGATACAATCCGATGGCACTTGGCCAATCGCCGGTTCGTTCGTGCAGTTCCCGAAGAAATTTAGCGGCGTAGTTGGCATTCGCGGCCGGGTCCAGCGCCTGGTCCAGCGA
>JAKBCJ010000192.1 GCA_021807975.1 Pseudomonadota bacterium
CAAAAGGCCGGCTATACCCAGGTGCTGTGGCTGGATGGCGTGGAGCACAAGTACCTCGATGAGGTCGGCACCATGAACATCATGCTGAAGATCGGCGACGAGGTGATTACCCCGCCGCTGAACGGAGCCATCCTGGCAGGTATCACGCGCGATTCCGTGCTGACACTGCTGCGCGACTGGGGTTTGCGCGTGTCGGAACGCCCGATCGCCATCGACGAGGTTCTGGCCGCCGCCAAGGCCGGAAACCTGGAGATGTGGGGCACCGGCACCGCGGCTGTGATCTCCCCGGTCGGAGAGCTTGGCTACAAAGGCGAGCGTTACACCGTCAATGGAGGCAAGACCGGCGCGCTGACGCAGAAGCTGTACGACACAATCGTCGGCATCCAGTATGGTACCGGGGCCGATCCGCACGGCTGGGCAACGAAGCTGACGGGCTGATTTTCCGCTTCGTGGCGTGGGCCGCCCCAATGTCATAGCGGGGCAGACCGAGTAGGCGTTAAAGTAGCGACGGGAACGGCATTCATCCCTGTGATGCCTATTCGGATGACGTGTTGGCAGGACACGTCCTTTCCCAACCGTCATGGCCGGGCGCAGTCCCGGCCTTCTATGCACAATCGCCGAAGCGCCGGCAGTCGCAACACATCCCTGCCATGACAAGGCTGCTGAATGCTCCGTCTAACCGAACTCAAACTGCCGCTCGACCACACGCCGGATGATTTGCGCGCTGCCGTGTTGGCGCGCCTGGGTATCCCCGCGGCCGACCTTCTCTCGCTGACAGTCGCTCGGCGTGGCTACGACGCCCGCCGCCGCTCCGCGATCAATCTGGTCTATGCCGTGGATCTAGAACTGCGCGACGAAGCGGTTGTTCATGATCCCCGTATCCGTGCCGCCCCTGACACGACCTATCGCTTCCCGGTCCATGTCACCGACCCGGCGAAGCGCCCGGTCATCATCGGCACCGGCCCGTGCGGGCTGATGGCGGCGCTGACTCTGGCGCAGATGGGGTTCCGCCCGCTGATCCTGGAACGCGGCAAGCTGGTTCGTGAGCGCACCAAAGACACCTGGGGCCTGTGGCGGCGCGGCGTGCTGAATCCAGAATCAAATGTGCAGTTCGGCGAGGGCGGGGCAGGGACGTTCTCTGACGGGAAGCTGTATTCCGGCATCAAGGACCCCAGACACCTGACCCGCCGGCTGTTGACCGAATTCGTCGAGGCCGGCGCGCCGGAAGAAATTCTAATCAGCAGCAAGCCGCATATCGGCACGTTTCGCCTCGTCACTGTCGTGGAGGGCATTCGCGCCAAAATCGAGGCCCTGGGCGGGCAATATCGCTTCGGCCAGCGCGTCGAGGACATCGAACTGGACGGCGACCGCCGGGTGCGCGGCCTGACGCTGGCAAGCGGCGAGCAGATCGACACCGACCATGTCATCCTCGCGATCGGTCACAGCGCCCGCGACACATTCCATATGCTGGACCGGCGCGGGGTTCACATCGAAGCAAAACCGTTCTCGATTGGCGCTCGGATCGAACACCCCCAGGCGCTGATCGACCGAGCGCGGTTTGGGGCGTTCGCGGGGCATCCGACGCTGGGGGCGGCGGATTACAAGCTGGTGCATCATGCCAGCAACGGCCGGTCAGTTTACAGCTTTTGCATGTGTCCCGGGGGGAGGGTCGTGGCCGCAACCTCTGAAACCGGCTGCGTCGCCACCAACGGTATGAGCCAGTATTCGCGCGCGGAATTCAACGCCAATGCCGGGATCGTTGTTGGGATCACGCCGGCAGATTATCCGGGCGGCAAACTGGCCGGGATCGCGTTTCAGCAGGAGTGGGAGCGGCGGGCGTTCCTGACTGGCGGCAGTTCCTATGCCGCGCCGGCGCAGCTTGTTGGCGATCTGTTGGCTGGGCGTGCGTCCCGAACGCTGGCAGAGGTGGTGCCGTCTTACAAACCGGGCACGCAGCCCGCCGATCTGGCCGCCTGCCTGCCCGGGTTCGCGGTGGAGGCGATCCGGGAGGCTCTGGGTGCCTTCGCGAAGGATATCCCCGGATTTGCGATGCACGGCGCGGTGCTGACGGGGGTGGAGACGCGCACGTCCTCACCGATCCGGATTACGCGCGGGGCGGATGGCGCGAGTTTGAATACACCCGGCCTGTTCCCGGCCGGCGAGGGCGCGGGGTATGCCGGCGGAATCATGTCCGCCGGGGTCGACGGGATACGGATCGCCGAGGCGGTGGCGTCGTCCCTGACCGGGACGCCGATGGTGGAACGCATGACGCGCGGCGAGGGGACCGGGGTTTACGGGTAGCAGGCGCGGGGTGTTGGCGGCTGCGGCGAAATAGCCGCTCAATTGAACGCACAGTAGCTGGAGACCGTCATGGCGGGCCTGCGCCCCATGAGCGTTAAAATAGGGCGGCGACACCTCGGTTTTTTTTGATATGTGTCATGGCCGTGCTTGGCGCGGCCACCCGGGACTTTGCTTGGTCCGCAACCGCAAGGCGTGGGTGGCCGGAACAAGTCCGGCCATGACACAAGGGGGATTACCCCCCGTTCTGGTCGCTATTTTAACGCCTATGGGGCGCAGGCCCGCCATCCACGCCTTTTCCGGGAACCGCACCGCAAGCGGTGGGTGGGGGGCGTGGGCCCGCCACGACGATGCAATGCTGGCGGCTCCAGTGGAATGATTGGCTTAGCTCGCCGGCGATCCTCGATGTCCTGCGGCAGGATCGGTATCCGCAAGCCCGGGGCCGACCGATACCGATCCGCCGCCGCTAGCCGCCGGTCAGCTTGTCCTGCGTCTTGGTGTCGAAATCCGCGGCGTCGTGCCGCTCATGCAACTGACTGGACAACTCGCCCTGCACGCGGTTGACCATCCGTCCGCGCCGGGCGGCCGGACGATTGCCGATTTGGTCGGCCCACCGTTGCACGTTCTTGTAGTCCTGAACTTGCAGGAATTCGGCCGCGCCATACAGCCAGCCCTTCGCCAGCCCGCCGTACCACGGCCATACCGCGATATCGGCAATCGTATAGTCGCCGCCGCCCAGATACTCGCTCGCTGCCAGCCGCCGGTCCAGCACGTCCAGTTGCCGCTTCGTCTCCATGGCGAACCGGTCGATCGCGTATTCGATCTTCACTGGCGCATAGGCATAGAAGTGCCCGAACCCGCCACCCAGATAGGGTGCGCTGCCCATCTGCCAGAACAGCCAGGACAGACATTCAGCCCGCGCGGCGGGTTCGGTCGGCAGGAATGCGCCAAATTTCTCCGCCAGGTACACCAGGATCGCGCCGGATTCGAACACCCGGATTGGCTTGGGGCCGCTGCGATCCAGCAGCGCGGGAATTTTGGAATTGGGATTGATCGCCACGAAATCGCTGCCGAACTGATCGCCGTCGCCGATCTTGATCAGCCAGGCGTCGTATTCCGCGCCGCTGTGACCCAAGGCCAGCAGCTCCTCCAGCATCACCGTGACCTTCACGCCGTTCGGCGTTCCCAGCGAGTAAAGCTGCAGCGGGTGCTTGCCGACCGGTAATACCTTTTCATGCGTTGCCCCGGCGATCGGGCGGTTGATGTTGGCGAACCGGCCGCCGTTGCCCTGTTTCCAGGTCCAAACCGCCGGCGGGGTGTACTCGGACGAATTGGTCATGCTGCGAAACTCCATACTGTTGGCTGGACTTATAGCACATTGAACCCGGATGCGAATGGCGGGGGGCGCTTGGCACTTGCATCCGCCAGCCGCACGGCCGAAACCATCGGCCCTGTCAGGAGCCCCGAAATGTCCGACCCTTTTGCCACGTTTCGTTTGACCGGCCGCACGGCGCTGGTAACCGGCGGCCGCCGTGAAATCGGCCGATCCATCGCCCTGGCCCTGGCAGCCGCCGGCGCTCGGTTGGCGGTGCATCACGCTGGCACCGCCGAGGAACAATCCGACGCCGACTCGGTGGTCGCCGAAATTCACGCGATGGGTGGTCAGGCAGAGGCTTTCGGCCAGGATTTTGCCCGTGACGATGCCGGCCGCGATCTCGCTGCCGCTGTCACAGCGATGGCACCGGTCGATATCCTGGTGCTGAACGCGTCCATCGAGCTGCCGGAGGATTTCCAGGCCATTACCCGCGAACATTTCGACCGCCAGATCGCCGTCAATCTGCGCACCACCATGGAGCTGCTGCAGGCGCTGGTGCCGCCCATGGCCCGGCGCGGATGGGGCAGGGTGGTCACCATCGGCAGCGTGCAGCAGGAACGGCCGCATCCGGCGATGCTGGTTTATGCCGGAACGAAAGCCGCCCAGCACAACTGGGTGCTGAGTCTGGCCCGTCAGTTCGGGGGCCAGGGCGTGACCGCGAACAACCTCGCACCCGGTGCGATCCTGACCGCGAGAAACCGCGCCCAGATGGAAGTGGAGGGTGAGGCCGTCACCCGTGGAATCCCGGTGGGCCGTCTGGGCACACCGGAAGACCTGGTCGGCGCGGCGCTGCTGCTGTGCTCCGACGCCGGGAAGTATATCAACGGGATCAATCTGTTCGTGGACGGCGGCAGGACGGCGGTTTAGCGGGCAGCGCGACGATCCCCCGCCGGCCGTCAGCGCCGGACCGTGCGCGTTGACCGCCTGGCGGCTGTGCGGGCCTGGATCGCGGCCATATCGCTCGCCAGCCGCTGGTCGCAATCACGGCAAACCAAGCGGCTCCGTCGCTTCGGTATCGTCCAGCTTCTCCATGTTTTTCAGTAGTTTCATCATATAATGCAGGGTATGCGTCATGTCGGAGACAGAAAAATCGCTCAGCGCCTGCTCATAGTAAGCGTGAATTTTCGGCAGCGCCTGCTGCATCCAAACCTGCCGCCCCGCTTTGGTCATGGTGATTGACCGGGAGCGCCGATCGTGCTCGCCCGGAACGACCTGGACATGGCCGGCGGCTTCCATGCGCTTGAGAACGGCGGAAAGATTCTGACGCGAAACCATCAGGTAGCGGGTGAGTTCGCCCATTCCCATGCCATTTTTCACCTTGGGCCGCGACAGTGCCCCCATCACCGCCCATTGCTGGGTGGTCAGCCCCTCTTCCTGAACGGCCCGGGTGCCGGTTTTGTGCAGCAGGTTGGCACATTGGTAGAGCCGGAAAAACAGCCGGTTAGCCAGTTCGATGCGCGCCCGGGAGATGGAATCGTCAGAAGCGATAGTCATTGCACAATCCAAAATTCCGCTTGTCCGAGAGGGCTCGTGGCAGGAGATCGCGTCCGGGAACAACCGGGTACCCCGGCACCCGCGTAATCGCCGCGACCGCGCGCCTCTGCCCCAGCGGCCTCGGGCAAGCGCCGCCGCACATCGCAGTTCGGCCTGTTATGCAAATATACATTCATAAATTCCCCTCATTTCAAAATTGGCCGACCGAACCCTTGCGCACGGCAGATCATCATATATCCGCCTCTAATGCCACAAATAGCGTCTCCTCGGCACCACAAAAAAACATTGCAAATCGCCGGTATTGCGGATATTACGTAAATACGTTGACCTAATATCCGGTGGGTATCCGTCGCGGAGATCGGGTCGCCGAAACGGACAGGAGCAGAAATGGCAAACGTCGCAGGGAAGACCGTCATTGTAACGGGAGGCGGTGGAGGCATCGGCGGCGCGACATGCCGCCTGTTTGCCGCGCAAGGCGCCAAGGTCGCGGTTTTCGACATGAACATTGAAGCCGCCGGCGAAGTCGCCACCGCGATCGAAGCAGCCGGCGGCACCGCCGCGGCGTTCGAATGCGACATCACAAACCGAGCAGCCGTCGATGCCACCGTCGCGGCCACTGAAGCAAAGCTCGGTCTCGTGGATATTCTGGTCAACAACGCGGGCTGGGATGTCTTCAAGCCGTTCGTGAAATCAGCACCCGCCGAGTGGGAAAAGCTGATCGCGATCAATCTCATCGGCGCACTGCATATGCACCACGCCGTCCTGCCGGGCATGATGGAACGTAAATACGGCCGTATCGTCAACGTCGCGTCCGATGCGGCCCGTGTCGGTTCCTCGGGCGAAGCGGTTTATGCCGCCTGCAAGGGCGGTTTGCTCGCGTTGTCGAAGACCCTGGCCCGCGAGCATGCAAGGCACGGCATCACCGTCAACGTGATCTGCCCCGGCCCGACCGACACGGCATTGCTGGCCGGCGTCGCCGAAGGCGCTGCCAATCCAGCAAAGCTTATCGAGGCCTTCACCCGCGCCATCCCGCTCGGGCGCCTCGGCCAGCCCGAGGATCTGGCCCGCGCCATCGTCTTTTTCGGCAGCGACGACGCCTCGTTCATCACCGGCCAGGTGCTTAGCGTCTCCGGCGGGCTGACGATGAACGGCTGAACACGTCTTCCAACACGAAACCGAGGAACAGTCATGACATTCGAAGACATCCTGTACGAAGTCCGCAACGGCGTGGCCTGGATCATCATCAACCGCCCCGAGAAAATGAACGCCTTTCGCGGCACGACCTGCGAGGAACTGATCAAGGCGATGAACAAGGCGGGATACGACAAGACCATCGGCGCCATCGTCCTGGCAGGCGCTGGCGACCGCGCCTTCTGCACCGGCGGCGACCAGTCCGCGCATGACGGCCAATACGACGGCCGCGGCACCATCGGGCTGCCAATGGAAGAACTGCATACCGTGATCCGCGATGTGCCCAAGCCGGTGATCGCCCGCGTGCAGGGCTTCGCCATCGGCGGCGGCAATGTCCTGGCCACCATCTGCGATCTGACCATCTGCTCGGAAAAGGCGATATTCGGCCAGGTCGGCCCCAAGATGGGTTCGGTCGATCCCGGCTACGGCACCGCCTATCTGGCGCGCATCGTGGGCGAAAAGAAGGCGCGCGAAATCTGGTACATGTGCCGTCGCTACACCGGCCAGGAAGCCGTCGCGATGGGGCTGGCAAATGCCTGCGTGCCGCATGACCAGCTGGACGCCGAAGTGCAGAAATGGGGCGAAGAACTGTGCGAGCGCAGCCCCACCGCGCTGGCGATCGCCAAGCGCAGCTTCAACATGGACACCGCCCATCAAGCTGGCATCGCCGGAATGGGGATGTATGCGCTGAAGCTCTACTACGACACCGAAGAATCGCAAGAAGGCGTTAAAGCACTGAAAGAAAAGCGTAAACCCGAATTCCGCAAGTTCACTAAATAGCGTGGGCGGGGGCAGCGATGAATCCATATCTCGACGAAGACCTTCAGGCGCTGGGCGAACAGGCACGCAGGTTCGCCACGGCCCGCGTCGCCCCCGGCTTTCTGGAACGCGACAGGACCCGCGTTCTCGACCGGGTGCTGATGCGCGAAATGGGGGAGATGGGGTTCATCGCCCCTGAACTGCCGGAGCGGTTCGGCGGCCTTGGCCTGGGGTGCCTCGCCGCCGGGGCGATCCATGAAGAAATCGCCCGAGCCGATCTGAGCATATCCTATATCAATTTGCTTGGGTCGCTGAACGGCCAGATCCTGGCCGAACATGGCCGGCCAGAGGTCGTGGCACCCTGGCTGACGAAGCTAACCCGCGGGCAGGCTTTGCTGGCCATCGCGTTAACCGAACCGCGCGGCGGGTCGGACGCCGCCAATCTGCGTCTGCGGGTGGAACGCGTCGGCGGCGAATACATCCTGAACGGCGAAAAGACCTCGATTTCGGCCGCGGACCAGGCCGATGCGATCGTGGTGTTCGGCCGCACCGGCAGCGTCGGATCGGCCGCACACGGCGTGACCGCGCTGCTGGTGCCGGCCGGTCTGCCCGGCCTGACCAGCACCCGCTTCGACTGCCACGGCCAACGCGCCATCGGCCGCGGCTCTCTGTTCTTCGACAATGTGCGGGTGCCCATCGACCATCGCCTGGGCGAGGAGAACAAGGGCTTCGTGCAAGTCATGCAGGGGTTCGACTTCTCGCGTGCGTTGATTGGCTTGCAGGTTCTTGCCGTCGCCCGGGTAGCACTGGAAGAAACCTGGGAATACGCCGCCCAGCGGGAGGCGTTCGGCAAGCCGCTGTCAGCGTTCCAGGGCGTGTCGCATCCGCTGGCCGAATTGCAAACGCAGGTGGAGGCCGCCCGTCTGCTCTGCCTGCAGACGCTCTGGCTGAAGGACAAGGGGCAGCCGCACACCGCGGAGGCGGCGATGTGCAAATGGTGGGGGCCGAAACTCGCTTACGACGCCGTCCATCAATGTCTGCTGGTGCATGGCCATGGCGGCTACGA
>JAKBCJ010000193.1 GCA_021807975.1 Pseudomonadota bacterium
TATAATAAAAAACAGTGTTGACACTTCTGCTGTGGTGCCATAACGTGTGCCTGTCAGCAACGACCACGCAAGAGGCAGACGGACATGGCAAAAGAAAACACGTCGTATCTCGGCATACGACTCGACACCGACATAAAAGATGCGATCGAACGTTACGCAGCGCGAGACGACCGGTCAGTGTCGAACTGGGTTACGCGTGTTCTAGTTCAGGAGCTAAAGCGTCTCGACGCGGAGAGTCGGTAGATGGTCAGCGTCTATATAATCGTCAATACGGTCACTTACCGGGGTTACGTCGGCATCACCTCCGGGACAGTTCAGGCTCGCTACCGCAAGCACTGGAGCGACGTGAATAGGGGCAGCGGTGGCCACCTTCACAGGGCGATGCGAAAATACGGGCCGGACGTCTTTGTTGTTGAGGTTCTGGCTACGGCAGAGACCTGGGATGACGCGGCTCAGATGGAGATACGCCTGATCCAAGAGCATAAAACTCGGTCACCGCTCGGCTACAACATGACCGATGGGGGTGAAGGGACTCTGGGGTATCGACACACAAAGGAGTGGAAAGCCGAAGCAGGGCGCCTCAATAGCCAGAGGCAGCTATCGGAGGCGACCTTGGCCGCATTGCGGGTGCGGTGGCTCGGACGCACTCACTCGGCGGAATCCAAAAAGAAAATGAGCATATCGCGCACAGGCTTGGTCCATAAGGCCGACACAATCGAAAAGATGAAGGCGTCCGCGAAACGGCGCTGGCGGCTGAACCCTCGGGTGTGCAGTCCCTTGGAGGCGGAGCGCCTGCGCGGGCTCTCGAAAGGGCGTAAGACCACGCCGAAGCACAACGAGGCGATCCGGGCCGCGCTGACCGGCATAAAGCGATCGGCGGAAAGCCTAGCAAAAATGCGGGTGGCGGCGGCACGCCGCGAGCAGAAAAAACGGGACGTCAAAACCGGCGCCGAAAGAAGGCTCAACGGCTGTTGCGCGAGGCATAGGCGACCTCGCTTCGTGATTCCCTAAGCGACACCCGAAACAATCCATGCTAAGGTGTGACTATGACGGCATACACGCAAATCGGGTCTGTCACCGTGCAGGCTTTTCAATGGAAGGGGGGCGCTCTCTCTTCCTATACGCTGCCATCTTGGGCAAAGGCACTGGCACTGCATACGCCGGGAGATGGGACACTGCATGTGCCTGTCCGCAACGGCGTAGAGGCGGCCAAAGTCAATGTTTGGGTTGTGCAGGGCGCCGATTCCGGTATTGACATTGTTCCGAACGCGCACTTCATCAAGCTGTATCATTAAGGCTTTCGCGATGACGTTTACCGCTCGTTTGCGCCGCAATGCCGCGATCTGGACCCTTTGGCGGCAGCATAGCCGTACTGGCGGTCTGGTGGCGGGCGTACGCTTCCGTTGGACCCACGGCAACGACTACGTCACTGGCGAACTGGCCCCCGCCCAGGTTGCGGCTCTGCGCGGCCACGCGGACGTCCTGATCGAGACTCTGGCGGCACCACTGCCCCGGCTGGTGTCGGTCTTGGCGCCGGCCGACACGGCCCTCCCGCCACTGGCGATTCCGGTTCCGGCCCCCGAGAAGCCCGCGCCGGTTCCGGAAAAGCCGACACCCGCTCCGGCGGACAAAGCGGTGCCGCCGCCTTTGGCGAAGCCGTCAGCCGCCGAAATCGCAGCGGCGCGCATGGCTCGGCGCAAAGGAGGGTAGCCCGTGAGTGGGTATAACGGCGGTCTAGTTCAAACCAAAGCCCAATGGACCTGGACCACGCCGCCGTCCGGCACCGCGGCCGTCGTTACCGGCTACCCGCCCGACGGCGCACCCACCAAAACCGGGTTGCAACCAGCGGATCTCGAAGCCTATATCGGCATGACGATCCAGAAGTTCGGCAACCCGCCGATCCCGGTGGACCCAAAGACGGTCATTCAATGGATCCGCTGGGCCGAAGACGACATTGAGAGCGAAACCAACATCCGGCTATGCCAGACGTGGATTGCATCGCCGCCGGCCAAAAGCCAAGCCCAGGTGCAGGCCGTAGGTCTGCAAGTGAAAAACAATTTCCAGCAACTGGGTGTTGACTACGACCTCGCCGACGCACCGTACGATTTCTTCTTCGAGCGGGCGCAGGACGAGGGTTGGCTGTATCAGCGGCTGCGCTGGCGCCCGGTGCAGCAGGTTGAATACGCGGACCCGACGGGCATCGCCAGCCAGAACCTGACCGGCACGAAAAACGTCTCGTTCATCTACCCGCTGCTGAACGAGTTCTTCCGGATGCCGCAGTCCTGGATCGTGGAGGACCAGAACCGCGGCCTGGTGCGCATGGTGCCGTCAACGTCGGTGCAGATGCTGCCGCTGTTTGCAATGCAGTTGGCCTTCATGGGATTTGCCTCATCAGTCCCCGGCGGCCTGTGGTTCCAGTATATCGCCGGGTTGACCGCGAACGATTACAATTCCGAGTGGGGCTTCATGCAGCAGCTCGTGCTGGCGCGCGCCGGCGCGACCGCCTTCCGGGCGATGCAGACCAGTATCAATTTCGGCGCGATCGAAACTCAGGTGCAGGCGGACGGCTTGGCCAGGCGGGTTAAATACTCCGAGAAAGGGCCATTCGTCGCGCAGATCACCAACCTGGAGGCCGAGGCGAAACGGCTGATGACCCGGGCGAAGGCCAAGGGCGGCGGCATCCATCTCGGGATGCTCTAAATGTCCATGTCGCTGTTCGTTCCGCAGACCGACCCGTATCTGCTGCCGCCCGGCGACTTCGAGGCGCTGATCGGGCAGATGGGTCAGCGTGCCGCGTGGATGAAAAGCCACACCTGCCCGTGCATTTTTGGCGCGGCGTCATCGTCAATCGGGCGGCTGCCGACACAAGGCACGGCCCAGGCATCTTGTCGTCGGTGCTTTGGTGTCGGAACGTATTGGGATGCACCGTCGCAGCCGTTCCGCGTCAGCATCAGCTTCATGCACCTGTCGCCTTCGCCCGACGAATCCGGCGTGTTGATGGATGAGAATTTCGGCCCGACGCAGACTTCGGAGCCGTCCCTGACGCTGCCCTACCGAAACCCGTTCCTGGCACAGACCGATCCAGCCCAGCCGACGGCCGCGTGGACTGATGCGAGTACCGACGACATTTTTGTGGCCGTCGATATGCTGTCGCGATTTACGGCCACGCTCTTTGTTGGTGGCCAGCAGACCCTCCCGTATCAGCAGAACGTCCAGATCGCGCCGACAGGTGCGGTTACGGTGTGGAACCCGGCGACCAAAACGGTCGATACCGTCGGGCCGTATTCGGTATCCGGCTCAACGATTACCGTTGACGGCTACCCGGACGGGACAGGCTATATGGTTGAGTTCCAGGCGGCACCGCTGTACGTCGCGTTCCGGCGCGCAGGCGGTCTGGCTCACGTCCGGCCGTTCGGCGGCGGCACTGTCGCGGAGCCGAAGCGTTTTCGGCTGCAAACCCTGGACTTTTGGACCCGTCAGCGTGGCGTACAACCGAGCGCGGCGGGTTCCGCTGTCGCCGGCGGCAGCGCGTTCCCGTATGTCGTGCCGGTCGGCACCGCCGTGGTGCGCTGATGGCCGCAAACAGCTTTACCTACGTCATCCGTACCAATCTACCGCCCGAAGCGGTCAGCCGCATCGGCATGGCGATTTTCGCCCTATGGGTGGATTTCGCGATGGGCAACGGAACCCTGAACGGCAAACGCTTGGTGCATCCAACCGGTCGCTACGCCGCGGCGATCGAATACAAACAGATGGGCGCGGCGTCGGTCGCCATCGTCGCCAACGAGGATGCGGCGCCTGAAGCGGGCATCCTGGAATCCGGGCATGGCTCGGTGGATCTCAAAACGAAACTGGAGCATGGCCGCCCGTATCCGATGCACCGCACACCAGGCGCACCGCCAGCAACAGGGCTGCGGCGCACCGGTTCCGGGCCGCCCAGCCTGAAGCCGACGATGTGGGCCGACATCCGGGCGCGTGAGTCGTCAGGCTTCGCCAGTATCGGTCCGAACTCCGCGCCGGGTTCCTGGATCATTCCGCCGATGCCGGCGTATGCACCTGCGTTGGCGCTGGCGGCCATTGCACGGTCCATGGCGGGGCAGTCCTGACATGGCGTTGCCGACCGTCAACGTCACGATCATCCCAACAGGCGGCGTCGTGCGGCTTGATATGCCGGACTACATGCAGCCGCCTTCGGGCGTCACTCAGGTCACCATCGGTCGCGCGGTCTCGGGCAGCACCGGGCTGAGCGCGTTCACCCCGATCTACAGCGGGGCGCCCTGCCCGGTGTTCCTCGATGTGGGCGACGGGCTACCGCAGCCGCTCGACCCGCTGACCGACTACATTTGGCAGGTTACGGATTCTCGGGGCACGACCCAGACCGCAGCGACGGCACCGGCGTCCAGTGTGACGACGGTCCCCGATCAGTTGAGTCAGGTGTTGATCCGCGCGCTCCAGGGCGCGCTCAACAGTGTGGTGCTGCCCGACGGCATTCCGCTGCCGACGGTGACGACCAAAATGCCGCAAGGCGGCTGGGTCGCGCCCCCGTATATCGTCGTCAACCTGGACCTGATCCAGCAGACTGAGGTGCAGATCGGCGAGGATTTGCCCAATCCGGACGCGAACAACGACTGGACTCTGTTCGCGAACGCAAAACGGGTTTGGCGGGTGACGGTGTTTTCGCGGCTGGCCGAGGAGCGGGATTTCTTCCGGGACTATCTGCTCGTGGTGTTTCGTGTGCTGAAAGCAACCGCGTTCGGGCCGATCGGGCTGAACGTATCGCACTCATTTCAAGCCGCCTCGTACACCGACACAAACGAGTGGGACGGGCACTCACCGGGGTTCTACGGCGCGGATCTGATGCTGGAGATCAACGGCGTATTCCCGACAGCGGTATTGACGGCGTACGGCACGATCAAAAGCATTTCCACCGTCGCCACAGCGCAAAGCGCGGCCGGCGGTTCCGTCGCGGTCAGCGGCACAACCCGATAGTCGGCAACGGCGGCGCCATGCAGGTGCGGTAGCTTACAGGCTGCATGTACCGCCTCGGAGGGCCGCGACTTGTCGGACACGATGTCTTCTGCCGAACCCAGCGCCGAATTCGCGGTGGCCTTTCCCGCGTTCGCCGCGACGCTGCGCCCGCGCGTAGTGCAGGAACGTGCGGTTCGTGGCCTAGCTACGGTTCTCGTCAATCGCACCGAACCGGGCGCGCCGGACGAAGTGTGGCTCAAGCTGCTGAAAATCAAACATGGCACCGAACGGCACACGCTGGCCGGCTGGCAGGCGCTGATCGACCACTACCGGACGCAGCCCGCGCATCCGGCTGACCTTCGCACGGGAGCGTAATAAATGCCACAGCAGGGCATCACCTTCGCAGGCGCATACATCGCGCTGCCGGGGGCTTACTACCAGGACAACGTATCGGCCGCCGCGCCGAACACGCCGCCGACGACGCCGCCTTTGGTGTTTCTCGGTTACGGCTGGGGCCCGAAGCCCAAGACGCCGGTGACGTTCACCAATCCGCAGGATCTGCTGAACGCGTTGCGCGGCAGCCCGGCAGCGGCGTTCGTGCCATTCATGGCGAACCCCTCGCCTAACCAGAACGGCGCGCAACTCATCACCTTTATCGACGTCAGTAGCAACACCCAGGCGGTCGCACCACTGCTTTCGTCTGGTGCGACGACGCAGACCCTGTTGACCTCGACCCTGTACGGACCGCCGTCCAACCAGATGACATATCAGGTAGCGGCCGGCTCAACGGCGGGCCGTAAACTGACGATTTACGACGGATATTCCGGCGCAACCCTGGTGGGCGACAACCTGACGGTGCCGTTCCAGTTGGCTTATTCAGGGGCGGCGACCGGCGCGGTGACGTACGCTGTCACCAGCGGGGCGTTGACGCTGACGTCTCCTGTCGCAGGCGAATCCATCACCGTGCCACTCGGCAGCGGGGCGTACGCCACTACGGCGGCGGTCATTCAGTACATCAACGGCACGTCGAACTATTTTGCGCAGGGTCTGTCCAGCACGGGAGGGCTGCTGCCCTCGAACTTCCTGACGGCGACAGGCAGTGTCGCGCTGCCGCTGCCGGTCAGCGGGGCGTTGCAGTACGTCAACGTCAACGCATACCTACAGGACATCGCCTTCTGGGTGAACCAGTTCGCCTCCGGGCTCTGCACGGCGGTCGTCAGTGGATCGGCAACAGATGTCGCGGGCTACGTGCCGGTCACAGGCAATACCACTTTCTTCTCCGGCGCACAGGGCGTCCCGCCGGTCAACGCGGACTACGGCACCGGGCTGAACGTGGCACTGACGGTGCCGGGCTGGACGGTGTTCTGCGACAGCAATGTCATCGCCGTGCAGGCGTTGCTCGCCCAACATGTCGAAACGGCCTCGTCGGCACCTTACGGCATGTGGCGCCGGGGTTTCACCGGCTCGTCGGTCGGCGACACGGTGGCAACGACGCAGACGAACGCCAAGGCCCTCGACTCGATCCAGATGAACTACCTCTACCCCGGCATCTACCGGACCAACACCGCGACAGGCCAGAACCAGCTTTACGGCGGTCTGTACGCGGCCGCCGCGGCAGCGGCGATGGCGACAGGCAACCAGATCGCGTTGCCGCTGACCAACAAGGTGCTGAACGCGACAGGCGTGGAGTTGGCGAACGCGGGGGCCGCACTGACGACCTCGCAACTGGTGGCCCTGGAAAACGCAGGCGTCATGGCAATCTACGCTCCGCAGCAGACCGGCGTGCCGACAATCCTGTCCGATGTCACCACCTGGCAGGCGGACAGCAACGTCGAGAACACGTCCTCGCAACAGGTCGCCTGCCGCTACTGGCTGGCCTATTCGATGATCGCGGCGATGCAGCCCTATGTCGGCACGATCGCGGCGCCGACGACGGAGGTCAACATCGTCAAGGCGGCGGTGAAGATGCTGAACGCGCTGGTCTATACCGGCGGCGCGAGCAACGGCGTGCTGGCCTCATGGGATTCAAAGTCACTGAAGCTGGTCTATAACGGGCAGAGCCAGGTGGCCGGGATCACGGTAAATGTCGTTTTGGTTGGCCAGAACAAGTATATCACCGTGTATGCTTCCGTAGAGCCGCTTAATTTTACTCTGTCGGCGGCAGCATAAGGGAGTATTGACAGATGCCGGGATATGCCCCAGAGCAAATTGCTAATTCGGTTCTTAACGGCAATAATGTTGCCGTTCTGATCGGCGATACAACGGTGGCCTTCGCGCAAACCTCCGGGCACCAAATCGCCATGGGCGCGGAACAACTGTACGGTATCGGCACCGCCAAGCCGCAGGAAGTCCAGCAGTTGCGGATGTCGCCCGCGTTCAGCGTGGATACGTTCTCCCTGACCTCGGCCGGACTGACCTTGCTGGCGAACGGGCAGCGCCTGGAGTACCTGCTCGCGGGCAACTCATTCGACATGGTTGTGCTGGATGGCACCACCAACACGGCGCTGTTCACCTATGTCGGCTGCAAGGCGCAGAACATGGGTCAGAACATTCCGGCTAACGCGCCGATCCGCAGCAGCTTCTCGTTTCTGGCGCTTGACGTGCTCGACAACGAAGGCAACAGCATCATGAACGCGGGCGACAATGCTATTGCGGTGGCGTCGCAGGCGGCGTCTCTGATCGCGGCGGGCTCTGGCCTGGGCGTGTCTGGATAGGCGGCAGTTGAACCTTGATTGGTTGGGGCAGCGCACCTATGATGCTGCTGCAACATACCCATGAAAGCGACCCATGTCAGGCACTTTGCAGACCAGCTTTGACGTCTCCGTCGAGGGCGACACGTTCACCTTCAAGATGCCGACGATCAAGTTCGAGATCGAAACCAGCTATCGGGCGGCTGATGTGCGGCGCCGGGCCTACCCGGAGGCCAATGGCGGTCTCGCCACGGCCGACTGGCAGATGGTCCGGTTTTCGCGCTACTGCGCCATCTTGGAACTGTACCTGCTTCGCGCCACAACGCTGTGGCCGTACGGCTACGCGACTGACGACGACCTGTCCAAGATCGACTTCGCCAAACCGCCCGCTGTGGACTTCGAGAAATTCCCGGCGGAGTGCTCCGATCTGGTGTTCCTGGTCGGGGAGGCTTTCGAGACGGAGATGCAGCGATTTCGTCGGCGGCGGAATCCGGCTGTCGGACCCACTGGCGCGGAA
>JAKBCJ010000194.1 GCA_021807975.1 Pseudomonadota bacterium
CCCGCTCGCCGGTCGCCCGGCGTTTGAGTTCCACTTTGCCGGAAGCCGCGCCGCGTGGCCCTATGACGATCTGCCAGGGGTGGCCCATCAAGTCCGCATCGGCGAACTTCGCGCCCGCCCGATCGGTTCGGTCGTCGTACAACGCATTGCCGCCGAACGCGGCGTAAAGCTGCTCGCACATCGCATCGCAGGCGGCGTCGCCAACCTTCAGGTTCAGGATCGCCGCCTTGAACGGGGCGATGCTGTCGGGCCAGATGATGCCGTTATCATCGTGACTGGCCTCGATCACGGCGCCCACCAGACGCGACACGCCGATGCCGTAGCTGCCCATTTCCGGGTGCATCGGCTTGCCGTCGGGACCGGCGACCGTGGCATTCATCGACTTGGTGTATTTAGTGCCAAAGTAGAAGATGTGGCCGACTTCGATGCCCCGGCCCTCGCGCTTGGCGGCCACCTGCTCCCAGCGGCCCGGATCGTGCTTTTCGTCGGTGGCGGCGTAGTGGGTGGTCATCTCCTTGAAGAACCGCTCCAGGTCTTCCGGGCGTTCGTGGCTGAAGCCGCCGGCGCCGGCCGACAGGTAGTCGATTTCCTCGAACGCCGCGTCGTAATACACTTGGCTCTCGCCGGTCGGGGCCAGGATGATGAATTCATGGCTCAGGTCGCCGCCGATCGGGCCGGTGTCCGCCTCCATCGGGATCGCCTTCAGGCCCATCCGCTGGAACGTCCGCATGTAGGCCAGCATCATCTTGCGATAGCTGGCGACCGCGCCCGCGTGGTCCAGATCGAACGAATAGGCGTCCTTCATCAGGAATTCGCGCCCGCGCATCACGCCGAAGCGGGGGCGGACCTCATCGCGGAACTTCCACTGAATGTGGTAGAGGATCTGCGGCAGTTCCTTATAGCTTTTGACCGCCTGACGAAACAGGTCGGTGACCATTTCCTCGTTGGTCGGCCCGTACAGCATATCGCGGTCGTGCCGGTCCTTGATGCGCAGCATCTCGGCGCCGTAATCGTCGTAACGGCCGCTTTCGCGCCACAGATCGGCCGGCTGGATGGTCGGCATCAGGATTTCCTGCGCACCCGCCCGGTCCTGCTCCTCCCGCACCAGCCGCTCTATATTACGCAGCACCCGCAGGCCAAGCGGCAGCCAGGCGTAAATGCCGGCGGAGGTCTGACGCACCAGCCCGGCCCGCAGCATCAGCCGGTGCGAGGCAATTTGCGCCTCATTCGGCGTTTCCTTGAGCGTGGGGATAAAGCCGCGGGACAGGCGCATCGCGATCGGGTTCCATTCCTGGTGTCGGGGGATTGGGTGGTAACGCTTTTGCCCCCGCCGCGCTACCGGGTTTGCGTGGCCATGGGACTCGGTTGGCCGTTTACAGTCTTGTACCGGCAAAACATCGGCTGCGGGAAGTATAGTGCCGGTTCGGACGGTTCGCGAAGTTCGGAGTGGGATAAAATCTAGAAGATTTTGTAATTTTTGTGCGCCGCACAACATTTTTCCGTAATAAAATCCGCGTTATCGGGATGCAATGCAATGAAACCCCGTGACTTCGCGACGCGGATTGGTTAACAAGTCGCCAGGCCGCTTACCGGTCAGTAAGTTGCCTGGGTTTGGGGAGGAAACGCCATCCGCCCGACGGATCGAGGACATCGTCCTCCGTTCGTCGAGGCGGGGCATTACCGACATAACGTCCTGAAAAATATAACTAATCGTCCTGGTCGGCGAAATAGCCGTGCCGGAAGCTGACATAGTCGCTTTGGATCAGCAGATACGAAGCCGTCCAGAGTATGCATGCGACCATCGTGGTTATCGCAACCTTACGCAGGATACGCGGCCGCTCCGGCGCGCCGCGCCAGCCGCTTTTGTCGTCCGGCTGTATTACCGGTTTGGTGCCAATCGGCAGGACCGCAAACAACGCGGTCCACCAAATCATCACAAACAGCACGATGCCTGTGAACCAGTTCATGGCAATCAGACCCGAATAAGATGCACATCCACCAGCGGACGCTTTCCCAGTTTCCGCCCCAGCGCCCGGCGCAGCGCCGAACGCGCCGCATCTTCCAGCCCCGCGTCGTCGCGCCGCAGACTGGATGGCAGGTCGCGCAGCGTGTCCGCGAAGTCATCGGCAACGCGCGAGGTGTCGGGATCGTCCGGGTCAAGCAGGCCAGGTGCGCTGAGCTTGGGCTGACCCAACAGGACGCCCGACCGATCGACCGCCAGACTGGCGACGACGATACCGTTGAACAGCATGCGGCGGCGGGCGGACATCACCTCGCCCTTCAGGGGCACCAGACGAGTGCCATCCAACACCAGCCGGCCGACCGGGGCGCTGTCGGTAATCGCCGGACGGCCCGGCGACAGCGTGATGATATCGCCATCTTCCATCATGAACGGGGTGGACCCGGCCTCCCGAGCCAGATCTGCGTGGGCGGACAAGTGCCGCCATTCGCCATGAACGGGGACGGAGTAGCGGGGCTTCACCAGCTTGTACATCCGGCGCAGTTCATCGCGCGCCGGGTGGCCGGAGACATGAACCAGATGATCGTCGTCGGTCATCAGCCGCACGCCACGCCGTACCAAGCTGTCCTGCACAGTGGCGATGGCCTTTTCGTTCCCGGGGATCATCCGCGACGAATAGATGACGGTATCGCCCTCCCCCAGGGAAACGCGGGGATGGTCGTCGCGGGCGATCCGCGACAGTGCGCTGCGGGCCTCGCCCTGGCTGCCGGTAATCAGCAGCAGGATGTTGTCGTCGGGGACATCGTCGATATCGTCCTCCGTCAGGAACGGCGGCAGCGTCTTCATATAGCCGCACTCGCGCGCGGCGGCGTCCATGTTACGCAGCGACCGGCCGACGATGGCCACGCTGCGGCCGGCGTCGCGGGCGGCGAGTGCCACCGATTCCATGCGCGCGACGTTGCTGGCGAAGCAGGTCACGGCCACGCGGCCACGCAGGTCGCGCACCAGCGCGGACAGTGTCCTGCGGACGTCGAGTTCGCTGCCCGAGTGGCCTTCGACCATGGCGTTCGTGGAGTCGCAGACGATCGCCAAAACCCCCTGTTCGCCCAGTTGCGCCAGGGCCGCCTCATCAGTCGGCGGGCCGATCAACGGGTTGGGGTCGATCTTCCAGTCGCCGGTATGCAGTACCGTGCCGGCGGGGGTATCGATTACCAGCGCCTGCGCTTCGGGGATCGAATGCGCCAGCTTGATGAAGCGCAGCGCGAACGGCTTCAGGTCGAAGCTGCCGCCCGGTTGGATGACATTGATCCTGACCTGGTTGGCCAAGCCGTTCTCGGCCAGCTTTCTGCGGAGAACAGCCGCGGCAAACGGGGTGCAATACACCGGGCATTTCAGACGCGGCCACAGCCACGCAACGGCGCCGATATGATCTTCATGGGCGTGGGTAATGACCAGGCCGACCAGTTTGTCCTTGCGGTCGGCGATGAAGCCGGGATCGGCCATCATCACCTCGACTTCGGGCAGCTCGCTGCCGCCGAAGCCGATGCCGCAATCCACCGCCAGCCATTTTTCGTGTCCCGCCTCGCGCCAGCGATACAGGTTAAGGTTCATGCCAATTTCGCCCGTCCCGCCCAAGGGCAGGAAGGCCAGTTCGCCAGTTTCTGAGTCCATATTTAAGATATCGTTCCGTTATTCGTGTTCAATCAATCAGGGTCCATTAGGCGCGTTCGTTCCCGGGGCAATGTGGGCGCTGGGTTGCGCTCCGCCAACATCCGCAGGCCATCAAGAGTCAGATCGGGCGCCATATGCTCGATCATTAGAGTGCCCTCGGCGAACAAAGGGGCTAATCCGCCGGTGGCGACGACCTTCATCGGGCCGCCGAATTCCGCTTTTATCCGGGATATCAATCCTTCGATCAGGCCGATATACCCCCAGTACATGCCCGACTGCATCGCCGGAACCGTAGAACGCCCGATCACCGACTGCGGCCGGCCGATGCCAATTCGCGGCAGCCGCGCCGCGGCCTGATGCAATGCCTCCAACGACAGATTGATACCCGGGCAAATCACCCCGCCCAGATAGGCACCATCGACATCTACCACATCGAATGTGGTCGCGGTGCCGAAATCGACAACGATCAGCGGACCGCCAAGATGCTGATGCCCGGCCATCGCGTTCAGCAGCCGATCCGCCCCAACCTCGTTCGGTTGATCGATCTTGATATCGAACCCCCAGTCCAGGCTCGCACGGGCGATCAGCGGCTCGACACTGAACCAGTCGCGGCATAACCGCCGCAGGTGATACAGCGCGGCCGGGACCACCGTGCCAATCACCGCTCGGGCGATTTCCTCCCGCTTCAGGCCCGACAAGGTCAGCAGGCTGTTGAGCCAAACCGCGTATTCGTCGGACGTTCGCTGGGCATCGGTTCGAATTCGCCACACGCCGCGCCACCCGGACGGATCGTGGACAGCGAAAACGATGTTGGTATTGCCGGCGTCGATAACAAGAAGCATGGCTAAGCGGCCGATTTTTGGCCGGTCGAGGTGAGCGGGCGCAGACCCCTTCCGGACGGACTGGATGTTAAAACTGCGTCACATGATCGATGGTTGGGGTGGGAGTCAATCGGACGCGTTTGCCGGCGGCATTGAGGCTGCCGGCCTGGTGGGCGCGGCGAGCATCCAGGAGCCGCCGCATATCCCGGGAACAGCGGCCAAACCCCGGCCTTTACCCCCCGGCGTTTCCAGTCATGCCCACCGACCGGCCGTCGCATCTGCCGCCACCACCGATGCGGCGGCGGACTTATGGCTGAGCTGCCAACAATGGTCCCGTCGGTCCCGGACTGGTTCGTATATTTCAGGCGTACCGTCAGCACGGCCGTTTCGCCGACAGGGAATTAACGTCATATTGGGACTATTGTAGAATTGGAGACGAGCCGGACGATTGATACTTGAAGCCGAGACCAACCCCGAACAGCAGGCTTCGGATTCAGGATGCACGACAATAGAGTCACGGCTATCGAGTCTGACAAAAATCCTCATACCGCCCCGTTTCTTTGGCAATTTATTACTATTCTGAGTGTGACCGGGCACGCATTCACCTCAGCGAACGCACATTCCCGCCGCTGAGCGGAACAGGAGGGATCGGCGTTCGTGGCCGACAGCATGGCAATGTGGCGCGATTTTCTGGTGTTCAGAAGGAGCGGACGGCAGGCACGGCACGTTCAGACCGCAAAGCGTGCCACGCGGGACGAAATCGGCAGAACTCGCAAACGATGGCAAAGTCCCCGGCCCTATCGTGAGAACGGAACCCGGCGCCCGCCCGCACCGGCAATCGATCTGTAACCGACCTATGCCACATCCACCGGTGTGTGCGATCGGGCGATATCCAGAAAGGCCGATAGAGCACTGGAAACATGGCCATCGTGGCGGCGGATGAAGAGTGTGTCCACCCGAACCTGATCGGGCGGCAGATCGTGGACCGCGACCATCCCTTGCCGCCAGGCAGAAGCGACAACGCTCTTGGGCAGCAATGTCACGCCAACCCCGGCGGCAACACAGCCAATAATCGCATCGAGCGAACCGAACTCCAGCGGTTTGGCAACGACAATGCCCATCGCGGCCAAAACCCCTTCCAGGCGCTGTCGGTATGAGCAGCCGATTTGAAAAACGACCATCTTCAAATCCGCGATCCTGGCCAGAGCGCCGGGTGTCAGGACATCCGGAGCTGTCACCAGCGCCAGTTCCTCGTGAAAGATCGCTTCCTGAAGCAGATCCGGATGGCTGATGGGACCCGCCACAAAAGCCCCGTCCAGCCGGCACTCGACGACATCGTTCAACAGGCGGCTCGTCGTACCAGTAACGATCGCGAGACGAACCAACGGGTACGTTTTGACGAAGTGGGTGAGGAGAGGCGCCAGGCGCAGCGCCGTAGTGGTTTCCAGGCTACCCACGAGAAGCGACCCGTTCGGCACACCGTCGTCCGTCGCAGCGGCCCGGGCATCTGACAAAAGCCGGGCAATGCGCGCGACGAACGGCAGCACGCGCTGGCCAGCCGGGGTGGTCGTCACGCCACGGGCATGGCGCTGGAACAGGAGGACACCGAGTTCCTCCTCCAACGCACGAATGCGGGCGGTGATGTTCGATTGAACGGTATGCAGTTCCGCGGCAGCCCGGTTCATGCTGCCATGCCTGGAAACGGCTTCGAAAACCTTCAAGTCGGCTACATCCATCGCGGCCTCCGGTTATCTGCATAAATGATATGTGGTATCAATTCAAATCGTTTTTATAGCTAGCATAAGTCTCCTAGCCTGGCGTCCGCACGACAAGCGGAAAACCCGATGACCAGCCCGGCACTGCAACCGCACGACCCAACCCGGCACAGACCCGGGCTAAGCCCCTGGCGAGCCACGATCTCCGGGTTTTCCGCCTGCCTCGTCGGCATCGGGCTCGCTCGGTTCGCCTATACCCCTCTGCTCCCGGCGATCGTCGGGGCGCATTGGTTCGCACCGGCCGCCGCCGCTTACCTGGGCGCCGCCAATCTGGCCGGATATCTCGCCGGCGCCCTGCTTGGGCGCCCCATCGCGGCGCGGCTTCCTGTCGCGGTGACTCTCCGAGCGATGATGCTGCTGGCCACGGCGGCGTTTTTCGCCTGCGCCTATCCGGTATCGGTTTCGTGGTTCTTTGTGTGGCGCCTGCTGTCCGGACTGGCAGGTGGTGCCTTGATGGTCCTCGCCGCGCCATCGGTACTGCCGCATGTTCCGCCAGCGCGCCGCGGCCTTGCCGGCGGCGCGATTTTCACCGGGGTCGGTGTTGGTGTCGCCGCGTCTGGAACGCTGGTGCCCCTGCTCCTCCGCGAAGGGCTGCGTGAGACCTGGTTCGGATTGGGCATCCTGGCCTTGCTTCTGACGATCCTGGCCTGGAGCGGCTGGCCAACCGAATCAATCTCCGAGGCGGCACCCGCCGCGCACCGCCTGCCTCCCGGGTCCGGGACATTACGGGCGCTGTATGCGGAATACGCACTGAATGCGGCCGGCTGGGTGCCCCACATGATTTTCCTGGTGGATTTTGTCGCTCGCGGCCTGGGCCAAGGCTTGCAGGCGGGGGCCGAATATTGGGTTCTGTTCGGGACCGGCGCCACGGCCGGGCCGATTCTGGCCGGGTATCTCGCGGATCGCACGGGCTTTGGGCCTGCGTTGCGCCTGGCTTTCCTTGTGCAGACGTGCGGTGTGGCGATACCGGCGCTTGGCCTGGTTCAGCCGGCCTGGCTGATGCTGTCGAGTATAATCGTGGGGGCATTCGTGACAGGCACCGTCCCGCTGGTGCTGGGACGTGTGCATGAGCTGATCCCGCATCATCCCGCCCGGCAGAAGGCAGCGTGGCGGACCGCGACCGTGGCGTTCGCGCTGTTTCAGGCGCTTGCCGCCTACGGCTTGTCGTTCGTGTTCGCGCGCAGCGGCGGTGACTATCGGCTGCTGTTCGCAATCGGTACCGCGGCCATGGTGCTGGCCCTGACCATAGACCTGACGGTGGCAACCGCCGATGGTGCGGTTCGGCACGGACGCTTGGGGTAATGCGCCGCCCGGATCGAATTGGGGTAGGATTTTGCGTCGATGGGTGGCCGGGGCGACATACAGAGTTTTCGGCAATGTTCACCTTGCATGCGGCAACGCAGGGGTAGTGGGTGGGAGCGGCATCGATGACATCTCGCTCGATACCCGGCGGTGGATTCTCGATGTCCGTTTGATGGGAGTCCTGCACGGGATCGGAACCTTCTTGCCACACATCCGCGCCCATGCGGAGGAAGGTCACTTCGTAAACACCGCTTCGATAGCGGCACTGAACAGTGGACTGGGCCTAAGCCCTTACGCGGCCAGCAAGTTTCGCTGGCAAATTGGCTGCCTGCCAAGCCGAACTCGGCCTAACGGGGCTCGAGCCCATGACCGTCGCCGCCCCGGTGCTCACCGCCATCCGCGAGAACGCACTTTACGTATTTACACATACCGGGATCAGGTGGCGGACCGAGGTTTAAGAACGGTTCGACGCAATTTTGAAGGCCATGGATAGAGCGGCGGCCAACCAGGACAGGTGGACGGCCCGCGATTTGGGTACACAAAGCCGCAACACAACGACCTCCCGCCGCTTTGCCATTCAACCCATTATCCCGAACCGGTCCCACCGCACTCTGGCCCACCTCCGT
>JAKBCJ010000195.1:0-2156 GCA_021807975.1 Pseudomonadota bacterium
ACATTGACGAATGGGAAGAGGCCGATTCGTCAATCGCTGCCGAATCAAGCCATCGCCACGAATGCCAGCCGCGCCGTCAGCGCCGGGCTCATGCGGTTGAAAACAGTTGGAAACCGATCATGTTGCATTGCACAATGCGGATGCGCTTTGGGCGACCCGCCCACCATAAACCACGGGAGCAACGCGTCCGCCTGACACAGAAGGACACTGGAATGCCGTATTCGATCAGACTGGCCGGACGAACGTTATCGCGCGTGGTCCATGCCATCCACCGAACCGTTGCCAGCTTCGATGATGACGCAGCCCGTATTGCTTATCTGAACGGCGCGACAGACCGAACCGACCTTGAGTTTCGCATGCGCGAACTCGACGCAGCGCGTGATCCGCTGTCGGGATATCCCGGCAATTTCTCCATCCACTAGTGTCGCTGTCCGGTCCTGCCGTCCGATCGGCGGTCAGGTGATCACGTCCGGAGTGTGCCGGCCCGTCCGATCGCCGATCCCCGCCAGTTTGTCGGCCGCCGCGATCACCGGCGCCAACACTTCCTGCGGATCGAGGCCATGCCGCGCCGGGTCGGGTTCGAACATCTCCAGATAGACCCGCAGAGTCGCGCCCTCGGTGCCGGTTCCGGACAGTCTGAACACGGCCCGCGCACCGTTGTCGAACATCGCCCGCACGCCTTGTCCAGCGCTGATCGAGCCATCGGTCGGATCCCGATAGGCGAAATCGTCGGCCTCGGCGATCGTCAGGCTGCCGAAGGTCTTGCCGGCCAAACCGGGGATGCTGGCGCGCAGATCGGCGATCAGCCGTTCGCCGGCCTTTGTGTCGATCGCCTCATAGTCGTGGCGGGTGTAGTAGTCGCGGCCATGGGTCTTCCAATGGCCGGTCAGTATCCCGGCCACCGATTCACCGCGCGCGGCGACGATGTCCAGCCAGATCAGCACCGCCCACAGGCCGTCCTTTTCCCGGACATGATCAGACCCGGTGCCGGCACTTTCCTCGCCGCAGATCGTGACCGTGCCCGCATCCAGCAGATTGCCGAAGAACTTCCAACCGGTCGGGGTTTCGAACATCGGCACACCGATCCGGGCCGCGACGCGGTCCGCTGCCCGGCTGGTCGGCATCGACCGCGCGATCCCTTTCAGGCCGCCGGCATAGCCCTTCGCCAGATGCAGGTTGGCGGCCAGCACGGCCAGGCTGTCGGATGGCGATACCGATATTCCGCGGCCCAGCACGATGTTGCGGTCCCCGTCGCCATCCGACGCGGCGCCCATGTCCGGGGCATCGGGCGAAAACATCAGCGCGAACAGGTCCGCGGCGTGGACCGGATTGGGGTCTGGATGGTGACCGCCGAAATCCGGCAGCGGTGTACCGTTGATAACGGTGCCGGGCGGCGCGCCGAGGCAATCCTCCAGGATCGCATGGGCGTACGGTCCGGTAACCGCGTGCATGGCATCGAAGCGCAGCCGAAAGCCAGCGGCGAACAGTGTTCGGATGCGGTCGAAATCGACCAGACGCTCCATCATCGTCACGTAGTCGGCGATCGGATCGACGATCTCCACGTCCATACCGCCGAGCGTCCAGGTCCCAAGCCGATCCAGGGCAGGGGCCTCCTCCGCCATGATCCGATAAGCGGTCAGCGTCTTGGTGCGCGCAAAGATCGCGTCGGTGATCGGTTCGGGGGCTGGCCCGCCATTGGCGACGTTGAACTTCAGGCCGAAATCGCCATCCTCGCCGCCGGGATTGTGGCTCGCCGACAGGATGAAGCCGCCGAATGCGCGCCGGATGCGGATCAGGTTGGACGCCGCCGGGGTTGAAAGCAGGCCACCCCGCCCGACGATCGCGCACGCAGCCCCGTTGGCGGCGAGCATCCGCAAAATGATGCCGATCGCGGTGTCGTTGAAAAACCGGCCATCGCCGCCAACCACGACGGTTCGGCCCGCCACGCCGCCGACGCCGTCGATGACGGCCTGCACATAGTTCCGCAGGTAATCCGGCTGGCGGAAGACGGAGGTCTTCTTGCGAAGCCCCGATGTGCCAGGCTTCTGTCCGTCGATCGGTCTGGTCGCAACCGTCTGTATGGTCATGGCACGTTGTTTCCCCAAGGTTATCCGCCAGTCGGGACGACTGTGTTATCCGCCAGTCGGGACGACTGT
>JAKBCJ010000195.1:2201-8153 GCA_021807975.1 Pseudomonadota bacterium
GGAGCGCAAGGAAGTGTGCGCCCGGGCTCCGCCTTCGATCGCGGCGGCTGTTCGGGTGCCTGGATCGGCGCCGCTTGGTGTTACACCGCGCCCCAGGACAAAACCCGCACGATCCGCACCGCGATCACCGGCAACGGGGCAAGGTCCATCGTCCGGTACTGCTGATAACGGTCCCGGATCCGGGCTTGTGCCGCGCCGTGTTCCTGCCCGCCGGTCAGGATCTCGGCGTTGCCGCGCAGCATCACCCAGGCCAGCCGCGTCCAGTCCTCGTCCCAGCGATCCACCGTGACCGCGACGGCCGGGTTCTCCTGGATGTTGCGGATGCGCTTCAGCGGGATATCGGTGCGCTTCGGCTTTTCATCCACCGTGATATACAACGACGTGCCATCCAGGCAGAAGCACGCCGGCACCAGATGCGGGGCGCCGTCACGCCCGGCTGTCGCCAGATGCGCGACCCGGCTGTCTTCCAGGAAACGGCGTTGCGCTTCGGTCAGCATGGCGCCACCATAGCGCCTGGTTCGCCGGTTCGCATACCGGGCGAAAGTGGGAGGGTACAATAATGTCCGACACGCAGACCAGGCTGCCACGCACCCCGCCGCAAATACTGGGTCCGTTCTATCCCTTCATGCTGACCCCGACCGAGGGGTTTGATCTGACCAACGGCGGTCAGGCCAAGGGCACCGTCTTGTATGTCTCCGGCCGGGTTCTGACCGAAACCGGCGCACCCGTCGCCGGGGCCAAGATCGAGATTTGGCAGGCCAACGCCGCCGGACGCTACCCGCATCCGAACGACGATAACCTCGCGGCCCCGCTGGACGAGAAATTCCAGGGGTTTGCGGTTTCCCGCACCGATGAAAACGGCCGGTATGCGTTCAAGACCGTCCGCCCAGCCGCATACCCGGCCGCGCCCGGCCGTTGGCGCCCCGCGCACATTCATTTCCAGGTAACCTCGAAATACGAACAGCTCGTCACCCAGATGTATTTCAAGGGCGATAAATACAACGAATCCGACGCCTGGCTGAACAGTGCCAGCCGCAAGGACCTGCTGATTACCGACCCGGCCCCGGTGGCGGGAAAAGAACCGGGCGCGCAGGAAGTTACGTTCGATATTATCATCACGCGCGGATAGACCGCCGCGTCCGGTACGCCGCAGCGCCGGCGCCGGTGCGTCCCTGCCTGGGCAGCGGCAGCGTCGTCACCAAGGAAACACCCCGGCTGTCCGGCAACGGCCGGGGTCTTGTCATGGGCGCGCCGCTGCTGGCATGGATCGGCTGGAAACCGCCCGCTTAACCCAAGGGGAACCTGACATGTCCATCAGCTTCAATCACGTTCACATCAAGACCCGCGATGTCGCCGCGACCGTGCAGTATTACATCGACAACTACGGCGCCACGAAGAAAATGGAAATGCCCGGCCGCGGCTGGCAGCTCGATCTGCACGGCACCCAACTGAACATTACCGGCATTATGACCGATCAAAATCACGAGCAGGCCTATGGTATCGAGCATATGGCCGTCACTGTGGACGACTATTCAGCGACGATCGCCCGGCTGCGCGGCAACGGTGTCGCCATCCTGGAGGAACTGAAGACCGACGCCGGCAACCGGGTCGCGTTCGTGTCCGCCACCGATGGATCGCAGATGGAAATCATCGAAAGGATCTGACCGTGGCTTTGAAGGACATGATCCCGTTCGGCATGTCGCTGCCGCACCGCTCGCCCGACCGGATTGGCATGGACGCTGTCCATACAGTCGCCGCACGCGCCGAGGAGCTGGGCTTCCGCGACCTGTGGGTGACGGAGAACACGCTGGATCATGTGAATTCCTTCGATCCCATTGTCATCCTGACCTACGCCGCCGCGGTCACCAGCCGGATCGGCCTCGGCGCGTCGGTGCTGGTGCTGCCGGTTCATGATCCCCGCATGGTCGCTCACCAATGGGCCAGCCTGGATACGGTCAGCAACGGCCGGGCGATCATGGGCGTAGGGATCGGGCGACCGTTTCATTTCACCGCGTTCGAAGTCCCGCAAGCCGGCCGCGTCGCCCGGTTTCGCGAGCAGTTGGAGCTGATCCGCTCGCTTTGGAGTCAAGACAAGACCACCCACCATGGCCGATACTACAACGTCGATGACGCCAGACCTGGCATACAACCCATCCAGAATCCGTTGCCGGTTTGGATGGGTGTCGGCCATCCAGACGCCATCCGCAGGGCCGGTGCGCTGGCTGACGGCTGGATGGGGGCGGGCGGTTCAACCACCGAGGACTTCCGCAGAACCGTGCCGATCCTGAAACAAGCTCTGACTGAAGCCGGCCGCGATCCCGACACTTTCCCGATCTCCAAGCGCATCTTTATCGCTGTCGATGACAACCCCGAAACGGCACGTTCCCAACTGAAGCGGTGGTACACCGAGGTGTACCATAATCCGGAAGGCACCGATTCCTCCGGTATTCACGGCACGAAGGAGCAGGTGCGCGAACGGCTGGAGGCGATCATTGCCATGGGGGCCAATCACCTGCTGCTCAATCCCATCGCCAACCACGTCGAACAACTGGAGGCGCTGGCCGAAGTCGTCGGGCTGGCGTAGCGGACCGTGGCGATGCCATGAACCAGCACCCGGCCCTTCCGGACATCCGGATTGTCCCCGCCCGCAGGCTCAAGCGGCACCACGAAGCCGTTGGCCGTTGCCACAGGCACATTTCAGGCCGGCTGCCTCCCGGCGCAAAGAGCCGAAGGCTCGCCGCCCTGTCCTGACTCCCGTTGGGCTGTACGCCAGCCACAGCGATTTAAAACCAGTGACCTCCGCCGGACGATTGTCTTGTTCCCAACACCCTTTAGCTGAAGTTAGAGCGGCTGAGTGACGCGATATCCTGGAATGTGATCGTCGTGCCGTCCCTCAATCCGATCGTTACCGATCCGTGGCTGACCACCTGGCTGTTGAGCGCCTGTTGAATGGCGTTTTCGCCATAGCCGATCAGATGGATGTCGATCGAAGCGGCATTTGTCAGACCTTGCACCAGTTCCGCGCCGCCGGCGTGCTGTTTGATGAAGTCGAAGGTGTTGGTCCCGGTGCCGGCGATTACGGTGTCGTGGCCGGAACCTCCGATGAAGGTATCGTTCCCGCTGCCGCCGATCAGTAGGTCGTTGCCCGATCCGCCCCGTAGTGTGTCGTTGCCGGATGACAGCGCGGCCGACAGAGTTTCGTTGCCGCTGGCGGCGATCAGCAACTGGCTGTGTCCGCCGAAGGCGTATAGCTGGTCGTTATTACCACCGCCCTGCAATGTGGCTGCTCCATCGCCCGCCCACAGCAGGTTGTTGCCACCCGTTCCGCCGGTAATATACTGGCTCCCGGTGGGCCCGGACGATCCGAAGAAGGTGTCGCTGCCGCTGCTGCCCAGGATCGTCGCACCGCCCGATCCGCCGACGAACAGCAAGTGACCGCTGCCAGCCCGGACATAGTCGCTGACGGCGCCGCTGGCGTCGATCGTTACGTTGCCGCCGCCGCCCAGGATCGTGTCCTGGCCGGTGGACACGATCAATATGTTCCCGGCTCCGCTTTGGGGAGGGGTATGGCCATGGTCGCTGCCGTCCCATCCATGGCCATGGTCGCCGCCGTCCGACCCATGGCCGTTGTCCCCGCTGGAACGACCCCGGTTGCCGTCCGATCCGTTGCCGTTTCTGCGCCTGCTGTCATCGCCGTTGCGGTTATTGTCGCCGTTTCCTTGTCCGTATCCAGCCAGTGCCGAATCGGCGGTAACAATCGGGGCAGCGAACACGGGCGCCGCCGAAAGGTGGTCTTCTGCTCCGTCGGACCGGACGCGCGTGTTCCCCAGGATGATGGTGTTGTGTCCGCCGCCGGCGGCGATGGTTGCATTCGCCTTGCCAAGCACGGCGATCGTTTCATTTCCGTTACCTGTCGCAAGGGTCCAGTTGCCTGCCGTCGTTCCAGCCACCACCAGCCGGTTGTTGCCTCCGCCCGCCGCCACGGTTCCCGATCCCCCCGTCGCAACGAAATTCAGCGATGTGGAGGCTCCGGACAAGACCGTTTCGGTTGCCGTTCCAATATCCAGTACCGTTGCGTGGCCGGGTTTCGTCACGATATCGGTGGTGTATCCCGCCGGCAGGATAGCTGCTTTTGCCGTCGTCTGCACGAACGCCCCGCTGACACCGGCCGGCAAGGGCGGGGGCGAGCCGGCCGTGCCGTATTCAAGCACGGTCGTTCCCGCGGACAGTGCGGCCTGAAGCTGGGCGGCGATCTGTTGGGCAATGGCAAAGGTGGATGCGTTGTTGAAGTTCAAGCCGATCGTCTGGCTGCCCGCACCCTGAATAGTTACCGTAGAAACCATAATTTCCGCCTTCCCTGAGCCACCCGCGATATGCGTGGCACAAGGCTATTGTCATGCGGATGTATGACTTTCCAGGGGGCTTATATTTCGTCGTCGTTTTGCCTTAATTCCAATTTTGCAGCAAATCTAATAACAAAATTCTGACTGGCTGATTTCTGCGGAACTCCCTACAGACATTTCATGTAGTTTTCATATTCGGATCGATCGGTCACACGATGTCTGAAATTGACTGAATACAAGGCGCGGAATATTGCAGCACAAATCGTTTTATGTGCAGAGACATAATGTTACATGATCGGCGATCCGAAAATAGAGACGGCTTTGTAACATGCTCACGAAAATGTGAAGGTTGTTTCAAAGGCCGCGGCCGGCGGTGTCACTCTCCGCCCCGTCCCGGCAGCGCATCCAGCAGTATCCGCGCCTTGCCGGCGACCGCCGCCGCCGTGTCGCCCGGCTTATAAATCGCCGATCCGATCCCGAATCCCGCAGCCCCCGCGGCGCGCCATGCGGTCATATTGGACGCATCGATACCGCCCACCGGCAGCACCCGCGTCCCCTGCGGCAGCACCGCTCGGATTGCCCGCAGCATCGCCGGGCTGGCGCCCTCCGCCGGGAACAGTTTCAACGCCTCGGCCCCGGCTTCCAGCATCGCAAAGGCCTCGGCCGGGGTGAAGCAGCCGGGAATGGCGATCAGCCCATGCTGCCTGGCGGCGCGCACGATCCGAGCGTCGGCATGGGGCGTCACGATCAGCCGGCCGCCGGCCGCGGCGATGGCGGCGACTTGGGCCTCGGTCATCACCGTGCCGGCGCCGATCAGCATCCGCTCGCCGAACCGGCGGACCAGGTCGGCGATGCTGGTCATCGGATCGGGTGAGTTCAACGGCACCTCCACAATCGCGAAGCCGGCGGTCTCCAGCGCCCCGGTGATCGAGACCGCTTCCTCCGGCCGGATGCCGCGCAGGATCGCGACCAGGGGGCAGCGTGTCAGGCAGGATGTCAGGTCCATTGGGCGTGCTCCGCGATCAGGGACAGTCCATTGGCGGCGGCTTCGCCGTCGTACCGTTCGGCATAACCGCCGCACGCGGCAATGGCTTTTGCATATAATGCAGTCAGTTCCGGCGCGCCGATCACCTGCACGACCGATCCCCCGGCCTGCGCCAGCGCTGCCCGGACCTCGTGCCCGATCAGGATTCCCGACAGATAGGCCGGTGCCTCGTGCTCCCGCAGCCGCCCTGCCAGCGCCAGGGCGCGCACCCCGAACAGATGATGCAGCAGGCCCCCGGGGTCAGCCGACCGAACCAGTCCGGCGTCGAACGGGGCATCGTCCGCCGGCCCGTCGCGCATAGTGCGCCCCAGAATGGTATGGCCGCGCAGGGCAGCGAAGGTTTCCCCTGTCATGTGGGTTGTGAAGCCGGCGATCCGCCCGCCAGCAACCCGCACCCATTTCGAATGCGTGCCGGGCAGGCAGGCAATGCCGCCGTCCCGCAGCAGGGCCGGGATCCCCAGCACCTGGGTTTCTTCGCCGCGCATGACCTCCGCCACGCCCGACTCATCCAGCCCCGACAGGCCGGGTACCAGTTTGACCCTGGCCCAGTCGAAGCCGAGAGCC
>JAKBCJ010000196.1 GCA_021807975.1 Pseudomonadota bacterium
GCAGGGGGAGCAGGTGATCATCGCCAAGGCCGGCAAGCCCCTGGTGAAGCTCACGGCGCTTGAGGCCCCGGCGCACCCGCGCCGCCTCGGCTTCCTCAAGGGCCAGATCGCCGTCCCGGAGGATTTCGATACCATGGGTGCCGAGGAGATCGCGCGCCTATTCGGGGCAGAGGCCAGGTGAGCCAGCTGGCATGAAACTGCTGCTCGATACCCATGTGCTGCTGTGGGTGGCGGGCGTCCCGCGGCGGCTCCCGCGCGCCGCGCGGGCACTGCTTGAGGATGAAGCAAATGAACTGGTGTTCAGCGCCGCCAGTCTCTGGGAGGTGGCGATCAAACAACAACTGGGACGGGAGGATTTCCGTGCGGACGCGCGGCTGCTGAGGCGCGGCCTGCTCGACAACGGCTATGCCGAGCTCCCCATCACCAGCGCGCATGCCGTCGCACTCGACCTCCTGCCGCCGCTGCACAAGGACCCGTTCGACCGCATGCTGATCGCGCAGGCGCTGGTTGAAGGGATCATGCTGCTCACCGCGGACGCCAACCTGGCGCGATATCCAGGACCGATCCAGGCGATCTGAGCCCGAGGCCTGGAACGAAGGGCGCAACCCGCCGTCCGTTTCTATTTCTTCGATCCTCTACGATTGCCGTTCTTTGCTGTTGCGCGGCGGAGTTTCCGTCTTTCTATCTGTGCCCCGTTCGCAACCGTCAGCGGGGTCGATGACCGGGACGAAGATTCTCTGGGGCCAGATGCTGGGCGCACTCGCCATGGTGCTGCTCGGCTGCTGGGCCGCCACGGAATGGACGGCCTGGCGGTTGGGGTTCCAGCCGGCGCTCGGTTTGCCCTGGGTCCGAATTGGCGCGACGCCGGTCTATCAGCCGCAGCTCTTCTTCGCGTGGTGGTACCATTTCGACGCCTATTCTCCCGGCGTCTTCGCCAGGGGTGCGGCGATCGCGTCCGCCGGAGGTCTGGGCGCGGCGCTGCTCGCCATCGCCGCCTCGATCCTCCGCGCCCGCCAGGCGCGCCACGTCACCACCTATGGCTCAGCGCATTGGGCGACGCGCGACGACATCGCGGCGGCGGGCCTGTTCGGTGACGCCGGCGTGCAGCTTGGCCGGCTCGGCGCGCAGACCCTCCGCCATGACGGCCCGGAGCACGTGCTCTGCTTCGCCCCCACACGCTCCGGCAAAGGCGTCGGCCTGGTCGTGCCCACCCTGCTGTCATGGACCGGCAGCGTTATCGTCCACGACATCAAGGGCGAGAACTGGACCCTGACCGCCGGCTGGCGAGCGCAGTTCAGCCACTGCCTGCTGTTCGACCCGACCAACCCGCGCTCCGCCGCCTACAACCCGCTGCTGGAGGTCCGCCGCGGCGAATGGGAAGTGCGCGACGTCCAGAACATCGCTGACGTGCTGGTCGATCCCGAGGGCGCGCTGGAACGCCGGAACCACTGGGAGAAGACCAGCCACTCGCTACTGGTCGGCGCGATCCTGTGAGGTGGTCCCCCTTCGCCGGACAGTTTTGCGGCCTTGTTAAGCTCGGTTCTGGTTCATCTCAAGCCGCCATTCTCGTCGTCGGTTCATTCTCCTCGCAGGCAACCATGTATGCCTCGTCGGGGGGTCCTGGCGCCCAGACTCGAGTGCGGTCTCCGGGCGTTGTAATAGCCGATCCACTTCGCCAGCCCGGCTCGCAGCTCCGATCCGGTTTCGAACGCATACAGGTAAACGCACTCGTATTTCAAGCTGCGCCACAGCCGTTCTATGAAGACATTGTCCATCCAGCGGCCCCTGCCGTCCATCGAGATCCGCCAGGACAGGACTTTCCGGCTCGATCGCCTCGCGCGTCCGATCCACGCTCATCGACCGGAGACTTTGGCCAAAAAATCCCGTTCCACCACCAACTGGCCGATTTTGGCATGCAGCCGGTCCAACTCCCCTTCCCGAACCGCTTCTATTGCTTCGGCACGCCCGGAGAACAGGGACGCGAGGCCTGTCCGGGCCTGCCGTTTCCACTCGTTCACCATCGTCGGGTGGATCGCGTGCTTCGTCGCCAATTGCGCCGCCGTCAGCTCGCCACGCAGGGCTTCAAGAGCAACTTTCGCTTTGAAATCCGCACTGTACCGTTTCCGTGTGCCCGTCACCGGGTTCATCCTCTTTCTGGGGCGAACCAAGCTTAACCAACTGTCCGATTTTCCGGGACCACCTCAGTGGCAGGTGGCCCCGGCGCTTCGGTTGGACGCAGCCGAACACTCCGCTTCATCGCTGGAAAAAACCCCGCATCCCAGCCCAGATGCCCCGGTCATAAGCAGCAATTCATTAACGAAGCGTCGGAATTCAGCTCGGGTCGGCGGTCAAACCCGCCGCGGCCAGCCCCGCCAGGGCAACGGCTTCATCGTTGTCGGACGTGTCGCCCGTCACCCCGACGGCACCGATCAGGCTGTTGTCCGCGCCGCGTATCAGCACCCCGCCGGCCACTGGAATCATCGACCCGCCCACCGCGTGCGTCACCGCGGCGATGAAATGCGGACGCTCCTCGGCGCGCTTGCCCAGCGTCCGCGACCCCACGCCCATCGCCAGCGCGCCATGCGCCTTGCCGATGGCGATCTCCGCCCGCCGCAGGGCGGTTCCCTCCTCCGCAGCGAATGCCTTCAGCACGCCGCGGGCATCCAGGACGGCAACCGACATCGGAGCCAGCGATTTGTCCCGGGAGGCTTGCAGCGCGGCGGCGATAACGGTTTGGGCTTTGGCCAGTGTCAGTTCAGTCATGCGATCTTTCCCAAAAAGCGAACGCTACAGGAATAGCCCATCGGGATCGCCGTTGAACATGACCCGTCCCACCGCCTCGAAATGCGCGTCCCGCGATTGGATTTGCTGCGACAGTGTGTGCATGTCGCGGAACCGCCGCTCGAAGGGCGTGCCGCGGAAAATCGCCGAGGTCCCGGCGGCTTTGTACACGTAATCCGCCACCTCGATCGCCGTTCCGATCGCGTGCGCGCACCCCAGCCTGACCCGGACGCGGGCATCCAGGCCGATCGGCGCGATATCGTCGGCGTTGGCCCAGACATCCTTCAGGATATCGACCAGCCACGCCCGCGCGGCACCCAGCGATGCCTCATGCCGGGCAACGCTGGCTTGCACGACGGGGCTGTCGGCGAGGCGCTGCAGACCGCGAGGCGTCTTTTCCCGAACCAGGGCAATGAAATCGTCCAGCATTGCCCGGGCGATCCCGAAAGCGACCCCCGCTACACCGACCGCATAAAGCCCCTGCATGGTGAAGGCATACAGCGGGCCGGGATCGCGGCGCAGTGCCGGGTCTTCCCGGGTGCCGCTGAACGCTTCGGGAACGAACAGGCTGGTGACGCGATAGCCCTCCGACGCGGTGCCGCGCATGCCGATCGTATTCCAGTTCTCGATCGGAACCGTCTGTTCCTTCGGGAACAGAAACGTGCGGATCACCGGGCGGCCCAGCCGGTTGCGGCGCAGCGATCCATCAGGCTCCTGCACCTGGCAGTGCGCGCCCATCCAGGTTGCCTGCCGGCTGCCGCTGGCGAAATGCCATTCGCCCTCCACCCGGTAGCCGCCCGGCACCGCGACGGCCTTGCACTCGTTGGGCGGTCCCCACGACACCCAGGCGCGCGGATCGCCGAAAACTGCCTGTGCCGTCTCCCGCGGAACGAATGGCGCGATCAGCGCCGCGCTGTTGGCGACGAACAGGTTCCATCCCACCGACCCGTCGTAGCGGCTGATTTCCTCGATCGTGTGCAGATAGGTCCAGGGATCGCGTTCGTCGCCGCCGGCCGAACGGGGCAGCAGGATGCGGGCCAGACGGGCCTGATGCAGACGGCCCAGCAACGGTTCCGGAATCGCCTGCGTCCGTTCGATTTCGTCTGCCGCGGCAGCGATGTCGGGTCCCAGCGCGCGGGCCAGCGCGACCGGATCGGGGCTGGCGTCGTCATGCCCGGCTGTCTCGCGGCGGGCGTTATCCGGGCTGACATGGTTCATAAGGACGCTCCCTGCGTCTTGATCGGGCAATTAGCGGCCCGCAACGCCGGGAATGTCAATATTCCGGACAGCGGCTGTCGGTAGCATACGATCTGTCCGGTGAGATTGGCCCCCCGGGAAGCCGCGCCAGCACCGCATGGTCGATTGAACGTAACGGCCGCATCGGCTACCACTGTTAACTATGCGCCCTTTGCCGAAACCGAGAGCCGTTTCCCTGATCGCGGCCGCCACTCTCGCGCCGATTGCCGCGACTCTGGCGGCGGGCGTCGCGTTCGCACAGGTCACGGTCGATCTGCACGCGTTACAGGCGTTACCCGATCACCCGGCCATTACCCGTGCGGTACCGCACCGGACATCGCCGGCCGCATCCGCACCAATACAAGCACAGGCACAGGCACCAACGCCGGCACCGGCACCGGCGGCGAAACTGGCAACCACCGGGAGCCCGCCCGCGGCAGCGCCTGAAGCCCCGCAACCAACGCTGCCAGAAGGCGTGCCCGATACCGCGTCGATCAACCCCATTGTACCACCGGAGTCCCCGGCCGGCGCAGCACCGCCGCCCCCGCCGCCCGTGTCCGCCAAAGCCGCCACCACGGTCGAAGCCACCACCCTTGGGCTGCGCCTGCTATTCGACACTGAACAATCCGACCTGAGCCCCGACAGCGCGGGATCGATCAGGGAATTGGCCGCAAAGGCCCCAGCCGGAGATGATACGACGTTCAACGTAAAGGCTTATTCGCCCGGCAAACCGGACGACCCGTCAACTGCCCGCCGCATTTCGCTCTCCCGGGCGATGGCGGTTCGCGCCGCCCTGATTGCCGACGGCGTTCAGTCCTCCCGCATCTTCGTGCGCGCCTTGGGGGAGCAATATGGCAAAGGGCCGCCAAACCGGGTCGATATCGACGTAACCGGGTCCGGGCAGGGGGCCGCGCAATGACCCGTCCATCCGGCTACCTGATCCGAATGCTGGTGTTCCTGCTAATGGTTGCCGCGGCCGCTAGCCTGCTGTCGCCGGTCCTGATCACCGCGTTCAACAACAATCCCGTGCTGAACAGCCTGATCCTGCTGGTTCTTATGCTAGGGATCGGCTGGAACCTGAACCAGGTGCTGCGGCTGCGACCGGAGGTCAACTGGCTGGAAACGTATCAGACCGCGCGCGGCCGGCTGGCCGCCCTGCCCTCACCCAAGCTGCTGGCGCCGATGGCCAGCATGCTTTCAATGCGGGAGGGACGCGACAACGGGCGGGCCTTCACCCTGTCCACCACCGCCATGCGCAGCCTGCTGGATGGACTGGCCTCGCGCCTCGACGAAAGCCGCGAACTGTCCCGCTATATGACAGGTCTGCTGATCTTCCTGGGTCTGCTGGGCACGTTCTGGGGCCTGTTGAAGACCGTCACCTCGGTGTCCGACGTCATCGGCGGCATGTCGATGGGCAACGGCGACATGAACCTGATGTTCGAGCAGTTGAAAACCGGCCTCGCCCGCCCGCTCGCCGGGATGGGCACCGCCTTCTCGGCCAGCATGTACGGTCTGGCCGGGGCGCTGGTGCTGGGTTTTCTCGACCTGACCGCCGGACAGGCGCAGAACCGGTTCTTCAACGAACTGGAGGAATGGCTCGCCGGACTGACCCGGCTGTCGTCGGGCGTCCTGTCAGAGGGCGAGGGCTCCGTTCCCATCTATGTCCAGGCACTGCTGGAACAGACGGCCGAAAACATGGAAGGCCTGCAACGGGTTCTCAGCCGCGATGAAGATGGCCGCGCGCAGGCGAATCAGGCGATGGCCACCCTGAACGAACGGCTGGGCACGCTCGCCGATACGATGCGTGCCAACCAGCACCTGATGCTGCGAATCGCCGAGACGCAGGCCGCGCTGGCACCGGCGCTGCAACGGCTCAGCGACCTTCAGGGCGACGACGCCAGCCGAACGCACCTGCGCAACATAGAGACGTTTATGCAGCGCCTGCTGACGGAAACCGAACAGGGACGGTCCAGGGCGACGGCCGATTTGCGGAATGATCTGCGGCTGCTGACCCGCACGGTCGCGGCCCTCGCCGAACCGCCGCGGTAGCCGGCACATGGCGGGACGCATCCGCAGAAGTCACGGCAGCAACGGACTGGACGCGTGGCCCGGCTATGTGGACGCCCTGTCCACACTGCTGATGGTCATCATCTTCGTGCTGCTGGTGTTCGTGCTGGCACAGGCGTTTCTGACCGTCGCGCTGACCGGGCGCAGCCATGAACTGGACAAGGCCAATCAGCAACTCAGCGCCCTGGCCGATCAACTGTCGCTGGAACGGGGAAAGTCGGCCGGCCTGCAATTATCCGTCGCGCAACTGGGTGCGGCGCTGGCCGCCCGTTCGGCGGAGCGCGACAAACTGGCTGCCCAGTTGTCCGCTGCCACCGCCGCCACCGCCAAGCTGCAAGTCCAACTCAGCAGCACCGCCGCACAGGCCGACTCGGCCACGCGGCAACTGGCCGATGCCCAAAGCCAACTGGCGGAAATGAAGCGCCAGATCGCCGAACTCGATAAGACCGTGGCTGTCGATAAGGACACGCTGCAAGCCAAGCTGTCCGATCTGGCGACGCTGGCGAACCAGGCCCGCGCCCTGGCCGCGCTACGCGACGAACTGGAACGTCAGGCGCAGGACGCCGCCGCCCGGGCGATGACGGAACAACAGCGCCGGGAAGCCGTGCAGGCGCAACTGACCGATGAAAAGAAGCTGGGCGACAGTGCCCGGGCGCAGATCGCGCTGCTGAACCAGCAGATCGACCAGTTGAAAACCCAGTTGGCGGCGATCGCCGCCAGCCTGGAGATCCAGCAGCAGGCCAATAAGGACAAAGACGCGCAAATTGCCAACCTGGGCCAGAAACTCAATGTGGCTCTGGCCGCGAAGGTGGAGGAACTGACGCAGTATCGCAGCGAGTTCTTCGGCAAGCTGCGCGCGCTGCTATCCAACCGCGCCGGCATCCAGGTCGTCGGCGACCGCTTCGTGTTTCAGAGCGAGGTGCTGTTTCCGGTAGGCAGCGCGGATCTGACGCAGGCCGGCATCGCGCAGATGACGACGCTGGCGGTGACGATCAAGGACATTGCCTCGGAAATTCCCAGCGATCTGCACTGGGTGCTGCGCGTGGACGGGCACACCGACCCACAGCCGGTCAAGGGCGGTCAGTTCGCCTCTAACTGGGAGCTTTCGGCCCAGCGCGCGATCACGGTGGTGAAACTGCTGATCGCCGACGGTGTGCCGCCGGAGCATCTGGCAGCGACGGCGTTCGGCGAATACCAGCCGTTCGGTCCGGGCGACACGCCGGACGCTTACGCAAAGGACCGGCGGATCGAACTGCGGCTGACCGATCGATAGCACTGCTGAAACATGAAAGGCCCCGGAACGAATTCCGGGGCCTTTCCATTGTTGTGAGTGTCCGTTACCGGACCGGAGTATTCTACGCCGACGGGTGTGCGCCGGCGATCCAGGTCTGGGCGACGGAAACCACGGAACAATGAGACACTGGATCACCTCCTTTCGGTTGTTGCTGCGACGCGGTCAGCATGCACGCGATTCGCACGGCGGTGCAAGGAAATCCGGCGAAGCGTCCGAAAAGACGCGGACGCGTGCCGGCATCCGCGATTGGCGTTTGGTCCGTCAGGGCCCCTGGCCGCGCTTACCGTTCGGGCACTCTGTTCGCCCTGCTTTGGGCTTGACCCCCCGGGGCCAGGTGCCATCCATCTTTCCAGCTTGACGGCAGGCGCCATATAGGACCGACTCCCGTTCCTCCAGGTTCGGAGCAACCCTGTCGATGTCGATACAAACCCTGCCGGTCATCCGCTTCGGCGACAGCAGCGAAGACACGCTCGCCCACCAGTTCGACGCCGCTTTTACCGGGATTGGCTTCTGCTATCTTAGCGATATCGGCGTCCCCGCGGAACTCGTCGATGGTGTCTTCGCCGCATCCCGCCGCTTCCACGCCCAGTCGCGTGCGGCCAAGGATGCCATCGCCATGAACAGTTTCCATCGCGGCTACATGGCGCCGAAAACCTCGATCCTGGAAACCTCCAGCGTCGCGCGTGTCACCCGCCCGAACGACAGCGAGTCCTTCATGCTGATGCATGACGTCGCGCCGGACGATCCGCGCTATGGCCGGCCGCTGGACGGGC
>JAKBCJ010000197.1 GCA_021807975.1 Pseudomonadota bacterium
CGCTTTCCCCGCCGCATGGATCACGGTCTTGGCGCTTCCCTCGCGTGGATCATGCTCTATTGGTTGCGTCTCGGCGGAAACGGCCCCGCGGCTGCTACCGTTGCCGCCGCGGGTGAGAACATCTCCGCCCGCCGGTCGCGCGGATCGTCCGTGATCAGCACATCCACCAGCGTATCCGGGACCACGATCTGCCCCGGGGGCAGCCGGCCGAGAGTTCCCAGCCGGTCCATTTGCGCGATCACGATCCCTCCGCATTTCCTGGCCGCGAGGGCGATCGTCATTGACTCCCGGGTCGTCGCGATCGCCGCCGACCCCGCCATGAAGGCCACGCCGATGATTGCGGCATCGATTGTGAAGCCGCTGAACAGCAGCGCATTCTCTCCGGCGGGATGCACCAGCCGGACCAGTTGCTCCCGGGTCCGCCGGTTCAGCCTGCCGCCGCCTTGGCGGGGATCCACCGGCGTGCCCAGTCCGCTGCGGCTAAGATGGCCCGGCAGGCCCCGGGCGATATCGCGAAACAGCAGTCGGATCACCCCGGCGGGCAGACTGTAAGCCTCTATCTGATTGGCCGCCGCCAGCGCCTGCAGCCGCGGTACCGGATGCCATTGGCCGCCGACCACGCGCCGTACCAGACCTTCCCGGGCCAGCAGGTTCAAACCATGGGTCCGCCCGTCGCCCCGGGTCGCCGCATACACGATGGTCAGCCCATTCGGTTCCGAGCGATTCGCGAAAGCGTCAGCCAACGCCGTCGCCAAGGCGTCGCCAATCCAGCCCACCGCCACGGTCGCGCCCGAACGCACCATCGCCGCCGCCTGCGGTGCCGAGGCGCTCTGCCAATGCCGGATCTGCCGCATGTCCGGTGCGGCGCGCGGGTGCGATAACAACAAGCAGGTGGTTCCCAGTGCCGGTTCGGTCCCGCGACAGTAACGGTTTCACGCCGCCGCGGTGTTGACATTGGCGGTATCGGGACGAAACACGGGTCTAATCACGCAGATGTGGCATCACATCGGAACACATCAGCCGCAGCGAGTTGCCGACGCGATCATGCGGGATCCGCATGCCGCAGTTCATTTCCGCCAGGATGCCGGCCAGTCCCAGCGTTTCCTTCAGTTCGGCCAGCCGCTCCGTCACCATGGCCGGCGTCCCGACGACGATCTTGCTTTTCAGCACGTCCGCGTAATCGATCGTCTGCAGCCGCTGACCCCGTTCCGCTCGGTTTTCGATCGCCCGGGCGCCCGGCTGCACGGCCGATGCCTCGATCCGCTCGCCCAGGTATTTGTAGAAGAACATGATGCTTTCACGCGGGTCTTCCAGCGCCCTTTGCTCCGTTTCGGCCACGTACACCGGCACGCGCAGATAGACCTTGCCCGGCCCGGGGTGCCCCGCGGCCGCCCGGGCTTCGCGGTACAGGCGGAGGTTGGGCACCAGCTCGTTCAGATCGCCCAGCCGGGTGGCGACGAAGATCGGCATTCCGGCTTCCCCGGTCTGCTGGAACGTGTCCGGGCTGTTCACCGCCACCCGCAGTTCGGGGTAGGGCGCCTGATAGGGTTTGGGCACCAGGCAGATGTTCTCGAAATCATAGAATTGGCCGTGGAACGAGAATCGCTCCCGGGTCCACGCCAGCTTCAGGATTTCCGTTACCTCGGCGAACCGCTCCCGGCTCTCGGCGTAGGAAATGCCATACGCCTGATATGTCCCCGGGAATCCGCTGCGCCCGATGCCGAAGATCAGCCGGCCCCGGCTGATGTGATCGACGGTTGCTGCTTCCTCGGCGATCCGCAGCGGGTGGCACAACGGCAGCACCTGGACCGCGATGCCGATTTTCATCCGCTTTGTCCGCGTCGCGATGGCGCTGGCGACGGCCAGCGGTGCGGCCAGCACCGACCTGTCGGGTGCGTTGTGCAATTCGGCCAGCCACATGACATCCAGACCGGATTTTTCAGCCTCGTCCACCTGCTCGAACGACTCCGCGAATGCCCGGGCTTCGCTCTGGCCCGGCCGGCGCTGAAATTCGTGGAACATTCCGAATTCCATGGCTTATCGACTCCCCGTTTGGAACGAAGCGTCGCCGGGATCGCCCGATCCCGCAAGAGCGGCCGGACCCCGGCGGGAAGTCGATGGTTCCAACCGCCGGAAGGCGCCGGTCAGCAGACCGCGACCCGGTCCAACACGTGCGCGGCGGCGTCCAGCAGCATCTTCAGTTCGATCGGCTTCGTGATATGGCCGTCCATCCCGGCGGCCAGGCTGGCCTCGATATCTTCGGGCAGGGCATTCGCCGTCACCGCCAGGATGGGCACCCGCCCGGCCCGCCCCGGAAGGTTTCGGATGTACCGGGCGGCGGTGTTGCCATCCATGTCCGGCATCGACTGATCCATCAGAACGATATCCGGCAATGGGAACCGGTCCATTGCCGCCAGCGCCGCGCGGCCGTTCTCGGCGACCTCTACCTCGTGGCCGGCGTATTCCAGCAGCGCCTGGAGTGTTTTCCGGTTCAATGCCACATCATCCACGACCAGGAACCGCAAGCCGCTTGGCGGTTCCCGGTGTGCCATCGTGGCCGGGGCTGGTTCGACGTCGGCGGGGGCATCGACCTCCGGCAGCGTCAGGACCAGCGTGAAGCGGCTTCCCATGCCGCCCGGCCCGTCGGCATATGTCAGTTCCCCGCCCATCGCCGAGGCAAGGTGCGCGCTGATAGCCAAGCCCAGGCCGGTTCCCCCCGGGTGTGCAGGCCCGGAACCGCGGGCATAATCCTGGAACAGCCGCGACCGCATCGATGGCGGGACGCCGGGACCGGTGTCGGTGATCGTGAAACCGATCAGGTCGCCGTCGATACGGCTGACGGCCAGCCGGACGCTGCCGCCGGATGGGGTGAATTTCCAGGCATTGTTCAGCAGATTCAGCAGAATTTGCCGCAGCCGCATGGCATCGGCCAATACAGTCGCGGGCAGGTCGGGTGCGATATCGAAATGCAGCGCCACGCCCAGCGGTATGGTGGCCCCCTGTGCCAGGGCGTTCAGTTCTTGCAGGAACCCCACCAGGGCGAACGGCTGCGGCGTCAGTTCCATGCGCCCGGCCTCGATCCGCGACAGATCGAGGATTTCGTTCAGGATCGACAGCAAATGCTGCCCGGCCTGCTCCACCGTCGTGGCGTGCTGGCGCTGGCGTTCCCCCAGTTCGGGATCTGCTGCCAGTACCTGCGCCAGCCCAAGCACACCATTCAGCGGCGTGCGCAGTTCGTGGCTCATGCGGGCAAGGAACCAGCTTTTCTGCCCGCTGGCTTCGTTCGCCAGATCGCGCGCCGCGGCCAGCGCCGCCGTCGATCGCAGTTCCGCCTGTTCTTTCGTCAATGCCACCAGAAGGATGGAGGTGGCGGCCATGATCCCGATAATCAGGCTGATCAGCAGGCCGAACCAGATGGACGCGGGCAGCCCCACGGCGGTCTGTCTGAATGGAAATATCAAGGGAACGAACCCGGCGATACCGATAACCAGCCCGACGCCAGCCAGCAGCGTCATCACCACGGGGCGGGCCGGCAGGTTGCTGACCCGCAGTCCGCGATAAAACTCTTGCGCGGCCGCCAGATTATAAAACGCGATAACGGTCGCGACCAGCGAGGCCCGTGCGGGCAGATCGTTATAGAAAGCCGGTATCGCGCACCCCGCCAACCATATCGCCGCGCCGGCGCTTGCTGCCGTCCATTCGATTGGCCGCCCTTCGAATTGCCGGGCGCCGCTCCAGACCAGGCCGAAGCTGCAGCAGAGCAGTGCGTTCGGAACTACGATCGACAGCCAGTCTGGAATATGCCCGCGCGCGGCAATCAGCGGCATGGCCGCCGCCGTCAACAGCCGCGCGGCGCCCCAACTGGCCAACGCGCGTTGGTTGCGTTCCTTTACCCAAAGCCATAGCAGCAATCCGCCGAGCGACAGGGATAGCACCATGCTGAAGGCGCATACTGTTACAATGTCGATGACCAGCATTTTAGGCGGCCCGATCCGCAGCGGCCGGGGCGGCTTCAGCTTGGGAGTCTTGGCGGAAGCAGGAAACGGGAACCACCGTCATCCTTACCCGCCGGGACAGCTTGGGTCGATGGATGCCGAGGATCATCCAACCATGCTCTTTCCAGGTTCGATGCACCGGAACAGCCATGGTGCAGCCGTAGTTAGCATCGCGATGTGCTACAAAACGGTTTCGCTCTTCCGTTTTGGACACTACCCGCGCCCGATGTCCGGTGGCAAGCAGGATGCTCCCCGCCACCAAACGACTCGCTTCCACCGCATGCTGGCATCGGCTGCTTCCCGGCGGTAAGGTCGTACCGCTTTCGCGATCGATAGAGGATTGGCCCGTGTTGCATAAGCGGAAGATTAGCAGGCTTGTCTGGTTTGCCGCTATCGCTGTTTGCGCCGGCATTGTTTCGGCGGGAGTCATATCGCCGGGCGGCGCGCGCGCGCAGTCGCAGGACGATCTGGTCAAGGGTTTGCCAGCTCCGGGACCCGAGGCCTACGCCTCGCTGCAAAAACTGGAGGTCGAACTGGACCGGTCGGGCGGCACGGTGGTGGCCGAGGTTGGGCCGCACGCCGTCACCTGGGCCGACATCGCCGATATTATACGCGCCATGCCGCCGATCGCGGGCGGCGTGCCGTTTCCCATGCTGTATCAACGCGCCGCGACGCAAGCATTAGAACAAGCGGCCCTGGCCCTGCGCGGCGAAACCACGGGACTGGATAACGACCCCATCGTGCGGCGGCGGATGCGCAACGCCGCCAACGATGCCCTGGCGACGGAGGTCATCCGCCGTTCGCTGGCGCCAAACCTGACCGATAAGGCGCTCCATGCGACCTATGACGCGCTGGTCGCCAACAAGCCGGCGCCGGAGGAGGTGGATATCCGCCTGATCATGGTCACTACCAAGGCGGAGGCAACCGCCCTGATCGGCCAGTTGAACAGTGGCGCCAACTTCGCCGAACTGGCGACGAAATTCAGCAAGGACGGCACCGCCAGCAATGGTGGCGAACTGGGATACGCCCGGCAGGACATGCTTAGCCCGGAAGTCGGGGCCATCGCCTTCGCCATGGCGCCCGGCCAGATGACCGCATACCCGGTCAGGTCCGGCAACGGCTGGTTTATTATCCGCGTCGAAAGCCGCCGGCAGCCCGCCGCCCCGTCCTTCGAGGCCGCCCGAGGGGCACTGGAACAGGATATCATCCACGCCGGCGCACCGTTCCTGATGCAGCAGGCGTTGAAGTCCGCCCCGGTGAAATACCATGGGGTGACCGGGACAAACGCCGCCAAGGACCCCAAATGACCGATGCGTTCGCTGCCCGGTCCGGCCGCGGCCGGATACGGCAGACCGGTTCTGACTCCTGCCTCGTGCGTCGGATGCGCAACGGGCTATAACGCACCCCAACACAACAGGAATCGTCCGATGTCCCCGAAAGCCCGCGGCCGCCACTTCTTCGCCAACCCCGGTCCGACGAACATCCCCGACAGCGTGCTGCGTGCCCTGGATCGCCCCAGTATCGATTTCAACGACCCGGATTTCGTCCCGGTTTACGATGCCGCCTATGCCGGGGTGAAGAAAATCCTGCGCACCGGCCAACATCTGTTCATGTACAACGCCTCGGGTCACGGTGCGTGGGAAGCCAGTCTGATCAACCTGCTGTCCCCCGGCGATACGATCCTGGTGCTGGACTCCGGCTATTTCTCGGAAGAATGGGCCACCATGGCGCGGGCGCACCTGCTGCGGGTCCAGGTTGTGCAGGCCGACTGGCGGGTTGGCGTCGATATCGCCGATGTGCGGCGTGCGTTGGCCGAGGACACGGCCCATGTCATCAAGGCGGTTTGCGTCGTGCATAACGAAACCGCCACCGGCATGACGATCTCATTGCCTGCCATCCGAGCGGCAATGGACTCCGTTGGGCATCCGGCGCTGTTCCTGGCGGACACAATCTCCTCGCTTGGTTCTCTTGAGTTCCGAATGGACGAATGGGGGGTGGATTGCGTGGTCGGCGGCAGCCAGAAGGGTTTGATGCTGCCGACCGGCATGAGTTTCACTGGCGTGTCGGACAAAGCGCTGGCGGCGCATGCGGGCGCGCAACTGCCACGGTTCTACTTCGACTGGACAATGATGATGAACCGGCCGCACAAAAGCTTCATCGGCACCATTCCGGTGAACGTGTTCTACGGCTTGCGCGAGTCCACCCGGCTGATCCTGGAGGAAGAAGGCCTGGACAACGTGATCGCCCGCCACACGCGTCTGGGCGAGGCCACCCGCCGGGCGGTTCGGGTTTGGGCGGGGAATGACGGCCCGACGCTGTTTTGCTTGTCAACGGATCGGCTGTCGAACTCGGTCACGGCGGTTATGATGCCCGAGGGCTTCAACGGCGATGCCCTGCGCAAGACGGTGCGCGAACGGTTCAATATGTCGCTGGGTGGCGGATTGGGGAAGCTGGGCGGCAAGATTTTTCGGATCGGGCACCTGGGCGATCTGAACGAACCGATGCTGCTGGGCGCGCTGGCGGCGATCGAGATGGGGCTGCGGATCGAGGGTATCCCGCACGGGCGTGGCGGCGTCGATGCGGCGATGGCGTTTTTGGCGGAGGGGTAGGGGGCTTCAACCAGCCGCCCGAAGCTTCGACTCCTTTGTCAGTCGGCGGTCGGCTGGTATCTTATTGATTTGGCGCGCGGCCGCCCCACCAACCCCGCGCGCATACCAGCCGGCCCTTCGGGCCGCTGGTATATTGATTTGGCGCGCGGTCGCCCCACCAACCCCGCGCGCATACCAGTCGGCCCTTCGGGCCGCTGGTATTATACTCCCGTCCCCCAAGGCCCATGCAGCGGATATCGCGATAGCGCCATCCCTGCATCCCGCCGCCGCTGGACGCACCGGGATCGGGAAGCACACAATATGATGCAACCGCTTGGCGGTGAGGGTCTTCAGCAGCCTGTCAGGCCGCTGCCTGCCGAACCGGCCGAGCGGAACGGGCGATCCGGCGCAGTATGAAGATTACCACCAGCGCGGCTGTCGCGACGAATACCCAATGGGCGGGCCGCAACCCCCGGGTGATCGATTCGTTGGCGGCGATGACCCGCCACGGATTGATTCTGGTTGTCAGGCCATACCAGCCGAATTCTATCCCCGCCGTTACCAGACCGGACAGTATTGCCAGGCCGCCATACAGGGCCGCGGTAATGCCGATGCCCTGTTTGCGGCGCCATACCTCCGGCGTCAGGCGCCAGGCCATCAACCAGACGAACAGGCCGGAGACGAAAACCGGCTCCGAAACATTTAGCTTCGACTGGATATAATAGTGCAGCAGGGCAACGACGCCGACCGGATAAGCCAGCCGGTGCAGGCGCTTCCAGTTCCGGCCGAGTTTTTTCACCCAACCGTCGGTGGAGGTGATTGCCAGTGCCAGCAACACCAGCAAGGCGGCGAAGCCGATGGTCAGGTAGAAGCGCAGCGCGATCTCTGACACCACGGTCCACATCCTGAAGTTCTGATCGACAACGTAAAGGCACAGATGGGCGACCGCATAGCAGGCGGCGGCAACGCCGACGTTGCGGCGGACCAGAAGCAAACCCGGCCAGTCAAGTGCCCGCGCGAACGGCGTGATCGCCAGGGAGATGATCAGCAGGCGGATCGCCCACAGCCCGGTGGCGTGGACGGCCTCGATGATCGGGCGGCCGCCGAGTTGTCCGGTGGCCAGCCAGACGGCTTCCAGAACGCCGGGAACGAACAAGGCAGCCAGGACGGCCGCCTTAAAGGGCAGGAGCCTGCCGCGCCGGTCCCGCCAGGGTAAGTTCATGCAAATGCCTCCGTTTCGCCTGTTATACGGCAGGACAGGCAAGCTGGTCAGGTTAAACAGGTGAAAAATTACCGGTTGTACTGGCCCGTGGCGCCGCGCTGTCCCCGGAAACTTGCAGGAAGGCGGCGAGAGGACCACGATCCCCGATAGAATGGCACGAACCAGGGAGACCAGCCAATGTCAGCCGCGCTGCAACTGAAACCGGGCATGTCCGACGCCGAATGGCACGCCCGCTGCGAACTCGCCGCGTTGTACCATGTCATCAATGATCTCGGCTGGACCGATCTGATCAACACCCATATGTCCGCGCGCGTCCCCGGCGAGCCGAATCACTTCCTGATC
>JAKBCJ010000198.1 GCA_021807975.1 Pseudomonadota bacterium
TCTGTGCGAACGGCATCGGAATCTCCTGGATTGCCACCCGAAGAACGTCCGGTTCGCCAAATGGGTTGCGTCACGCCTTGCGCGACAGCCGCTGCGGGGGCTACTCCCCGGCGTTGTAAGTCTGGAGAATCAGCCGCCATGGCAGTCAAGGATGTAAAGAAAGTCGTTCTCGCCTACTCAGGCGGGTTGGATACCAGCGTGATCCTGAAATGGCTGCAAACGACCTACCGATGTGAGGTCGTGACCTTCACCGCCGACCTTGGTCAGGGCGAGGAACTGGGGCCGGCGCGCCAAAAGGCCGAAATGGCCGGGGTGAAGGAAATCTTCATCGACGATCTGCGCGAAACCTTCGTGAAGGATTTCGTGTTCCCGATGTTCCGAGCGAACACGCTGTATGAGGGCCAGTATCTGCTGGGCACGTCCATCGCGCGCCCGCTGATCGCACAGCGGCAGATCGAGATCGCCGAACAGGTCGGTGCCGACGCGGTGGCGCACGGCGCGACCGGCAAGGGCAACGATCAGGTGCGGTTCGAACTGTCGTATTACGCGCTGAAGCCGGACATCAAGATCATCGCCCCGTGGCGCGAGTGGGAACTGACCAGCCGCACACGGCTGCTGGAATTCGCTGAGAAGCACCAGATCCCCATCTCCAAGGACAAGCGTGGCGAGGCGCCGTTCTCGGTCGATGCCAACCTGCTGCATTCATCGTCCGAGGGTAAAATCCTGGAAGACCCGGCGGTCGAGGCGGACGAGGCGGTGTATCAGCGCACCATCCGGCCGGAGGATGCGCCCGATAGCCCGACTGTGATCAGCATGGATTTCGCCGGGGGCGATCCGGTGGCGATCGATGGCGAGACGCTGTCGCCGGCCGCGATCCTGACGAAGCTGAATGCGTTGGGCAAAGCCAACGGTATCGGCCGGCTGGACCTGGTGGAAAACCGCTTCGTCGGGATGAAGTCGCGCGGGGTGTATGAAACGCCGGGCGGCACGATCCTGCTGGCCGCTCACCGGGCGATTGAGAGCATCACGCTGGATCGCGAGGCGTGCCATCTGAAGGACAGCCTGATGCCGCGTTATGCAGAGCTGATCTACAACGGCTTCTGGTTCAGCCCGGAGCGGCGGATGTTGCAGGCGCTGATCGATACCAGCCAGCATAGCGTCACCGGCCGGGTGCGGTTGAAGCTGTACAAGGGCAATGTCACCTGCATCGGGCGGGAGAGCCCGAACAGCCTGTATTCGATGAAGGTGGTGACGTTCGAGGACGATCAGGGCGCCTACGACCAGGTGGATGCGCAAGGGTTCATCAAGCTGAACGCCCTGCGGCTGCGTCTGGGTGCGATGGCTGGGCGGCGCGGCGGAGCATTGTAGGATTGGTCCGATCGGAAGGGGCGGAATCGTTCCTTCCGTTTCGTCCGACTGCTCGGCACACACGCCCCGGACGAAGGAACAAGGGTCGCTGCCATGTATATTCCCGCCCACTTCAATGAAGCCCGCGTTGAAGTCCTGCACGATCTGATCCGATCGAGCGGCCTCGTGACGCTGGTGTCGATGACGGCGGACGGGATGATCGCCAGTCATGCTCCGCTGATGCTGGACCCGGACGCCGGCCCGTTTGGCACGCTGTACGGGCATCTGGCGAAGGCCAATCCCCATGCGCGGGCGTCGTTGAACAGTGTGCAGACGCTGGCGGTCTTCCAGGGGCCGGACGGATACATCACGCCGTCGTACTACGCCGCCAAGCAAGAGCACGGCAAGGTCGTGCCGACCTGGAACTACGCAGCGATCCACGCCTATGGCACGCTGGAGGTCTTCGACGACCCGGCACGGCTGTTGGATATCGTAACCCGGCTGACTGTCCGGCACGAGACGCCGCGCACAACGCCGTGGGCGGTTTCCGACGCGCCGGCCGATTTCGTTAAGGGCATGCTGCGCGGCATTGTCGGCATCGCGCTGCCCATTGATCGGCTGGAAGGCAAAATCAAAATGAGCCAGAACCGCCCCGCTTCCGATATCGCCGGTGTGGTCGATGGGCTGCAGGCGGACGGGCAGGATGCGCTGGCGCAAGCGGTGCGACGGGCGGCGGGCGGTTAGGACCGCCGCGCCGCGCCGGCTTCAGGTGCTGGCGGAGTTGAACGCGCCGCCATCCAGCAGCAGGTTCTGCCCGACGATATAGCCGATCTTGGCCGAACACAGGAACGCGCACGCATCCCCGAATTCAGCCGGGTCGCCCGCTCGGCCGGCCGGATTGGTGGACAGGCGATCCGCCACGATCTCATCCACCGGGCGGTTGCTCTTGCGGGCCGCTTCCTCGAAACCGCCGCGCAGGCGGTCGGTCAGGAACGGGCCGGGCAGGATGTTGTTGATGACGACGTTATGCTTCGCCACCTGACGCGCCAGCCCGGCGACAAAACCGGTCAGGCCGGCGCGGGCGCCGTTGCTCATGCCCAGTTCGGGGATGGGTGACTTCACGGACCCGGAGGTAATGTTGACGATGCGGCCGAACTTTCGGCCGATCATGCCGTCGATCACCGATTTGATCAGGAAGATCGGCGCCAGCATGTTGGCGTCCACCGCCTTGATCCACATGTCGCGGTCCCACTCGCGGAAATCGCCGCGCGGCGGCCCGCCGTTGTTGTTCACCAGGATGTCCGGGTTCGGACAGGCAGCCAGAGCAGCGGCGCGGCCGGCCTCCGACGTGATGTCGCCGGCGACGGCGGTGACTTTCGCCCCGGTCAGTTGGCGGATTTCCGCCGCGGTGGCTTCCAGCGTCTCGGCGGTGCGGGCGGTGATGACCAGTTCCACGCCTTCCCGAGCCAGCGAGATCGCGCAGGCCCTGCCGAGGCCCTTGCTGGCGGCGCAGACGATGGCCTTCTTGCCTTGCAGTCCTAAGTCCATGGATCGTTCCTCCTGATAGATGTACGCGCTTCTACCAGCGGGAACATGGATCGACTACTGGCCGTCGGCGTCCGTTTCCATCCGGCCACGCTGACGGCGTCCGATCGCCAGTTCGGTCACCACACCATGCAGGGTCCGCAGTTCCTGGTCGGTGACCTCGCCGCGCTGGAACAGATGCTGGATGTTCCGCACCATCCCCGGCCGCTTCGGCAGGTTGCGCAGAAACCCGCAGGCGTCGAGCTGATCGACCAGATGGGACAGGAAATTGTCCAGCTTGCCCTTGGTGGCGACCTGAGACTCGTTGGTCATCAGGCTGCGCGGCGGGGTGCCGTCGTCGGCCGTCCACCACTCATACGCCATGACCATCACCGCCTGGGCCAGGTTCAGCGACATGAACGCCGGGTTCAGCGGATAGCGGACCAGGGCGTCGGCCTCGGCCATATCGTCGTTGTCCAGTCCGGCGCGTTCGGGGCCGAACAGCAGGCCGGCACGCAGGCCGCGCCCGGTGATCTCCCGCAGTTCGGTTGCGGCGCCCCTGGCGGTCAGCACGGGTTTGACGATATGGCGCGGGCGCGGGCAGGTGGCGAAGACGTGGTGCAGGTCGGCCACCGCGTCGGCGACGGTCTCATGCACCGTGGCGTTGTCCAGGATGCGATCGGCGCCAGAGGCCATGCGCCACGCCTTTTCCTGCGGCCAGCCGTCGCGCGGCGCCACCAGACGCATGTGGAACAGCCCGCCATTCGCCATCGCCCGAGCGCAGGCACCGACGTTATCGGCCAGTTGCGGACGAACCAGGATGACCACCGGGCTGTTGCCGATTGGATGCAGGTCCGCCCCGCCGTCGCGGCCGGTCATCAGGTAGTCCGCCGCCAGGTGGTGCCCTTGGGGCCGTCCTCCAGCAGAATGCCCTTGGCCGCCAGTTCGGTTCGGATTGCGTCGGCACGCGCGAAGTTCTTCGACGCGCGGGCGGCCAGCCGTTCGGCGATGGCGGCGTCGATCGCGGCCGAATCGTCCGTGTTGCCGCGGAACCAGGCTTTCGGGGATTGTTGCAGGATACCGAGAACCGCACCCGCCGCCCGCAGGCCAGAGGCAGCGGCTCGGTCGCCGGTCATGGCGGCGTCGGCCAGCGCGTGCATCGCGGAAATCGCCAACGGGGTGTTAATATCGTCGCACAGTGCATCCACCACCGCGGCGGGAAGTTCGCCGGCTGGCGCGTCTGGGGATTGCTCCAGCGCCCGGTAGAAACGGTCGAGTTCACGCTTCGCCTCGGCCAGCCCCTGGTCGGAGAAATCCAGCAATGACCGGTAGTGGGTGCGCAGCAGCAGCAGGCGGATCGCCTCACCGGGGGCTTTCGCCAGGACGTCGCGGACGGTGAAGAAGTTGCCCAGGCTTTTGGACATCTTCTCCCCGTTCACCTGCAACATGCCGTTGTGCATCCAGGTCCGGGCGAAGCGACTGCCGGGGAAGGCGCACAGGCTTTGCGCCATCTCGTTCTCGTGGTGCGGGAAAATCAGGTCGCTGCCGCCGCCATGGATGTCGAACGTCTCCCCCAGGTACTTCCATGACATCGCGGAGCATTCGATGTGCCACCCCGGCCGGCCATAGCCCCAGGGGCTGTCCCAGCCCGGCAGATCGTCGGTGGACGGCTTCCACAGCACGAAATCGCCGGCATCGCGCTTGTACGGGGCGACATCGACACGCGCGCCAGCCAGCAATTCGTCCTGGCTGCGGCCGGACAGTTTGCCGTACCCGGGGTCGGAGGATACCGCGAACAGCACATGCCCCTCGGCCGCATAGGCATGGCCGGAGGCGATCAGGCGCTCGATGATCATGATCATCTCGGCGATGTGGGCGGTGGCGCGGGGTTCCTCGTCGGGCGGCAGAGCGCCCAGGGCCGCCATATCGGCGTGGAAGTCGGCCGTGGTGCGGGCAGTGATGGCGCCGATCGGTTCGCCTGATTCACGGGCGCGGGCGTTGATCTTGTCGTCCACGTCGGTGATGTTGCGGACATAGGTCACGCGCGGATACAGCCACCGCAGCAGGCGGGCGACGACGTCATAGACGACGACCGGGCGGGCATTACCCAGATGGGCCAGATCATAGACCGTGGGTCCGCACACATACATGCGGATATTGGCCGGATCGGCGGGTTCGAAGCGCTCCTTACGGCGGGTCAGGCTATTATGCAGGTAGAGGTCTGGCATCGTACGGTCCATTGTCGGCGGCGTGCTTTGTCCGCGAAAGCTGGCGGTAACGCAACGCGATTTGACTCGGGTCGGCTGGCGCGGTAGCCACGCGTTCTGTATTGAGAATGACTCGCAAATGCCGCTGAACACATTGACACCCGAGGCGACGCGAAGGACGGCCACGCGCTTGCGGCGTTTCCTCGCGGTATTCGGACCCGGACTGGTCGTGATGCTGGCCGATACCGATGTCGGCAGCGTGATCACCGCCGGCCAAAGCGGCGTGCAATGGGGCTACCGCCTGTTGCTGCTGCAACTGGTCCTGGTTCCGATCCTGTTCATGGTGCAGGAACTGACGGTGCGGCTGGCGATCTTCACCGGCCGCGGTCATGGTGAGTTGATCCGGGACACGTTCGGACCGATCTGGGCCTGGGTGTCGGCGATCGGTCTGGGCGTCGCCTGTGTCGGGGCGCTGCTGACCGAATTCTCCGGCGTGGCCGGGGTCGGGGAGCTTTATGGCGTGCCGCGGTACGCCTCGCTCTCTCTGGCCGCCATCGCATTGCTGGTGGTGGTGGTTACCGGTTCGTACCGGCGGGTGGAGCGGGTGGCCATCGCCGTCGGGCTGTTCGAACTGGCGTTCTTCTTCGTGGCGTGGGCGGCGCATCCGTCGATGGCGGACCTGCTGCGCGGCGCGGTGGATATTCCCTACCGAAACCCCGATTACCTGTATCTGTCGGCGGCGAACATCGGTGCGGTGGTCATGCCGTGGATGGTGTTCTACCAGCAGTCGGCGGTGGCGGATAAGCGGCTGCGTCCGGAGCATCTGTCGGCGGCGCGATGGGATACCGCCGTCGGGGCGCTGATCACGCAGTTGATCATGGCGGCGGTGCTGATCGCCTGCGCGGCCACGATCGGGCGCGGCAATCCGGCGGCCAGCCTGGCCACGGTCGGCGACATGGCGCAGGCACTGACGCCGTTCCTGGGCGCCGAGATGGGGAATCTGGTGTTTGGGCTGGGCGTGCTGGGCGCCGGCATGGTGGCCTCGATCGTCGTGTCGCTGGCGTTGGCCTGGGGGCTGGGCGAGGTGACCGGCTACCGCCGCTCGTTGGAGCTGCATCCGTTCGAGGCGCACTGGTTCTATGGGGTCTATGCGCTTTGCGTCGTCGTCGGGGCGGTGGTGGTGGCGGTTTGGCCGGACCTTGTGTCGCTGAACGTCGCGGTGCAGGTGATGAACGCGTTCATGCTGCCGGTGGTGCTGGGGTTCCTGATCGCGCTGGCGGTGAAGGCGCTGCCCCGGGCACATCGGCTGAAGGGGGCCTATTTGTGGGTGGTGGTCGTTGTGGCGACGGTCACCTGCGCGCTGGGCGTGTTTGGCGGCCTGTCTGGCGCCGGGTTGGTGTAAGCGGCCGCGCCGCCGGGTATATAAGTGGCTTGCTAAGCACGGAGAGGTCTTGCAATAACGCGATCTCGCCGGCCCTGGTGCGCGCCTGTAGCTCAATTGGTTAGAGCTGGCGGCTCATAACCGCTCGGTTGTAGGTTCGAGTCCTACCGGGCGCACCATTTTCTTTGGTTTTCCGGTTTGATTGTGGGGAAAAGCCCGCTCCCTGACGTCTCCCTGATCTCGATCGTGCGGATCGGCCTGCCCTCGCATCGTCGCGCCGGGCACCGTCAGCCGCCGCAAATCCAGCGGATCGCGGCGCCCGGCCTTGCCGCCCCGCCCCGCCCGCCGCAAACTGGCCGCGTCCAAACCCATGGGAGGGAAACCGTGATCTACGAAATGCGCATCTACGAATGTGTCCCCGGCAAACTGCCGGACCTGAACAAGCGGTTCAGCACCATCACGTTGAAAATCTGGGAAAAGCACGGCATCCGGCAGGCCGGTTTCTGGACCACGCTGATCGGCGAGTCCAACATGACGCTGTATTACATGCTGGCCTGGGAATCGCTGGCCGAACGCGAGCAGAAGTGGAATGCCTTCGCAGCCGACCCGGAATGGCACGCCGCGCGCGCCAAGACCGAGGAAAATGGCCCGATCGTCGCGAAAGTCACCAACTATATGCTGGCCCCCACGCCGTATTCATCGGTGCAATAACCAGCAGCAGATGGCGCCAGCCGGGGTCGCCGCCTCGGTGCCGGCTCTGTCGCCCCGGCGGGCGGAGTCCCGCCGGGGCATCGGTCACCCCTTCAAAAACGCCTCGAACGCCGCTGTGTATTCCGGGTGCCAACGCGAAAGCGCCGGCCGGTTTTCCACGATGTCCCCGGCCGCCCAGGCGATCCGGCGGTTGTCGATCACGCGGGTTACATCGTTGTCCGGGCACAGGATGTAGAAATCGCCCTGGCTTACGCCCTGGACCAGCATGTCCGCGACCTGCGCCGGGGTCCAGGCACCGGCCGGCTTTTCGGTCCTGGCGCCCCGCGTCATGGCTGTGAAGGTCGATCCCGGGATCAGCAGGTGCGCCGAAATCCGCCCCCCCTCCTCATTGCGAAAACTGTGCGCCAGGGCTTCGGTCAACACCTTCACGCCGGCCTTGCTGAGGTTATAGGCGGTGTTACCGGGCGGGCAGGTGATGCCTTGCTTCGACCCGGTGTTAATCACCGCACACGCGGTCTTTTGCGCCAGCATCGCCGGCACGAACGTCTGGACACCGTTGATGACACCCCACAGATTGACCTCCAGCAGGCTGCGCCACTGGCCGATGTTGTCGTAAGGCCCGCCGCCGGGCGATACGCCCGCGTTGTTCATCAGCACGCCGACCTCGCCAAACCGGGCATAGACGCCGTCGCGGAGCGCCTCGACCGATTCCAGCTTGCTCACGTCGGTCGGCACTGCCAACACGGCGGACGCACCGCGCGGAGAGGCGGCGGCGACCTGCTCCGCCGCTGCCTGTGGCGACAGGTCCGCGAGGCAGACATTCAGGCCCATGGCGGCAAAACGCAGCGCGGTGGCCAGGCCGATGCCGCTGGCTGCACCGGTAATCACCGCAACGCGGCCAGTCATCAGGGCGGGGTGGGTGGTCATGCTCGAATCCTCGTTGCTATGCCGTGACCGGCCGGGTTGCTATGC
>JAKBCJ010000199.1 GCA_021807975.1 Pseudomonadota bacterium
CAGGTCTTCATTGAACCCGCCGACGGCATCGAAGTGCTCGCGTGAGAACAGCATGCAGGCGCCGGTTACGGCCGAGGCTTCATGCGACAACACCGCCCGCCCTAGATGCCCCGCCTGGCCATTCGGCAGCATCTTGTGCATGTGGCCCGCAACGCCGCGATGGCAGACCACGCCGACGTGCTGCACAAACCCCGCCGGGTGCAGCAGTCGCGCTCCGACAACGCCCACATCGGCGTACTGAGCCTGCCCCATCATGGCGTCGAGCCAGCCCTTGGTCGCCACGTTGACGTCGTCGTTCATCGTGACAATGAACTCGCCGGTCGCCGCATCTCGGATCGCCTCCTTATTCATCCACGACCAGTTAAACGCCACGCCGTCCCAGCGCACCGCCTTTACCCTGGGATCTTTCCGCACCGCCGGGCTCAGTTCCGGGTCAGGGCGGGTCCCGTTATGCACCACGACGATTTCGTAGTTCGGGTAGGCTGTGTGCTGGAGAATGGTGCTGACGCAAGGCTGGATCAGGCGTCCCGATCCCAGCGTGGGGACGACAATGCTGACCTTGGGCGCGACCGGCCACGTCGCCTGCCACTTATGCACCACGGTCAGGCAGCCGAGAATCTGCTTGCAGGGCGTGACCGACGCCCTTTCACCAAGCAGGTCTTGCAGGGCGACCTGCCGCGACAAGGCTTCGAGCGCCATGTGCTCGGGAGCGTCTTGATGCTTCATTGTGCCGAGCACCCGCGCCACGTGGCTGAACCGGCTGAACGCACCGGGCTGAACGGCGATGTCGGCAAGGCGGGCGTAAAGATCAGACCGATCAAGCGGTGCCGTCGCGATCTCACTGCCGCGAATCGCGCAGATCGGCGTGATGTAATCCTGCGCAAAAAACAACTCGCGATCGAAATCAGGCTTGAACTCAGGAAACACTTTACCGCCGGCCAAGCCCTCGTGATCCGCGTAGACGACATCGACCGATGCGGGCACGAGCGCGATCGCATCGGAAAGCGCCTGTGTGGCGTGAGGCCGCAACACGACGGCATCGGTCACGAAGACGACCCAGTCGTTGCTCGACCAGTCCGGTGCGCAGTCAAAGTCGCGGATCAACACCCGCGACGCGCTATCCTGGCCGGACACTGGCGTTGGCGACTGCACGTCCCGCAACGCGGCCCAGGATTCGTAATCGTTATCGAATCCCATGGCGCCCGGGCGCGGGCCACCCCATTGCAAGCGCAGCATCCGCAGCTCCATGGCTTCGCGCTCGACGGCGGTCAGAGATTCCGACGGCGTTTGCAGTTGCTGCGCGAAGCCGCGGGCCTGGAGCCGCAGGACCGCCTGCTGCGTCGGCTGTGCGGGCGGTGCGAGCGACGACGCGAACCCGTCCGCGACCTGCATATGCTTCCACTGCCGTGTCGTAGCGCGCAGGCCCCACTCCAGGATCGCCTGTTCTTCGTTACCGTCGCAGCCCTCAACGTCAGGGGCGCCCAGCATGGATAGCGCCGCGGCGGTTAGCAACACGGCGGGCCCAGATGGGGCGCGAACGGAAAGCTGACGGCCCTCCATCAATTCACCGACCACGTCCGCCATGAGCAGAGACGCCGTCGGCGGCATCGGCACCCACTGATCGGTCGCCGGAAAAGCGTTGACGCCGTCAGACGCCAGGGCCACGACCGAGGCGACGGTCGGGACCGCGGCCGCCGTTATGGCATCCCACGTGGGGGCGCCCATCGTGGTTGCCGGGCGCAGCCACAGCACATCGGCTCCGCGCTGCACCGCATGAACACATGCCTGGACCAAGCCGCCCGTTTGCAGCCGTGCCTTGCGCAGGAACGGCATGCGCTCGGCTAGATCGGTATCCGGGCAGGACACGACCAGCGAATCGGTACGCTCGCGCGGCAGAGCGGGCTTCCAGGGGTTTCCAGCCGGAGTCCAGGCGGCCAACCGCTTCGGCATGACGCGCTCAAGGGTGTAGTGCCGACCAACCCAGGCGCGCAGGGCGTTGGCCGCATGCTCACGCTCGGATGTCTTTGCCGCGACGAACCGCTTGATCGCAGCGGTCCATTCGTCGGGGGTGGTCGCGTAGGCGAACACCGGCGGCTTGTCCGTGTGATAAGGCGTCATATCCTGCGCGATCACCGCCGCACCAATCGCGCCCGCTTCGACCAACCGAAGGTTTGACTTGCAGCGGTTGAATGGGTTGTCCTCCAGCGGGGCCAGCATCAGATCCAGGTCGAGGGTTGCCATCTTGTCCAGGTAAGACGTCGCCGCGACACCCTCGTGGAACTCAACCGGAAACTCCGGATCCAAGCCTTCTGGCACCATCCCCATGAATACCCAGGTGACCTTATCGCCGATGGCGTCCATCGCTGGTTTGATCAGCGCGAGATCGCCCGCATGGGAGATGCCGCCAGCGAAACCGATGCGCAGCTTGCCGCTGGTGCGAGGCGCCCGCTCTTTGAGCCGCGCCTGCGGCAGTGCGTTCGGCACTACTCGGACGTCACGGCCGCCGAGACGGGTCAGCCATTCAGCCAAAGGCGCGGTCGTTGTGGTCACCCGATCGCAGTGCGCCAGGGCGCGAGCGACCCGCGCCTCAATATCCGGCGGCATGAAGGAGGCGTGAAACGACGCCGCGGGAATCTCGCCCAGATAGTCGTCCAGCTCATATATGAACGTGGCGTCCGGCAGGATCGCGCGCCAGCGGGCCATGGCTTCGATCTGCGAGTCCTCCACCTGGCGTTGCCAGACCACCACGTCCGGCTTCGCCGCGGCGACGACGTGATCCGGCCACACCATCATGTCGATGCGGCCGTCCACGGCACCAGACTCCACCAGAGACGCCAACGGCATCATCCCGCGGTGCAGCCCGCATCCTTGGCTGTCAGCGATTATGGCCAAAATAAAAGGCGGCCGGCTACGGGTCAAAGTCACACGAAACTCCTGTGTTTAAGTCAGCGCAAGGGGTTGTAACCAAGGTCCGGGCATTCATTGCCCCAGCACGCCCAGCCAGGACGCGGCGACCGGCTGAAGAGTTCAAGATACGGCCCCGGGCTTACCGCTTCAACCAAAGTAAAAAACGCACTGGGCTTTTCGCTGTGGCGACCGCGCGGCCACTGAAACCAAGTGCCGTTTGTTTTACCGAAAGCATTCCCCGCAGGACCTCCTTTTCGGCAAACCAATACCTGCTCAGAGTTACTTTGGAACTGGCCCGTACCGAAACCAGGCTTACACCACGTGAGCATCTGCTGCGGCTCAAACCCCCACGCGCGGGCAACGCGGTAACCCCAGTCGAGGTGTTGGTTCAGGCACCATAACCACAGGTGGGCTTGTTTCGCGGTGTTCGGGCACATGAGTTCAATGTCTTCGACATCCATGAGCGAATAGTATCGTTGCGGGCCGGCGCGGTACGGGCCTTCTGTTCGGCCGACCGTGTTGCGGTGCAAACGCGGGCGCCAAGGCGGGTCAGCGACGACCGTCCGGAATAGGGGCGCCCCCGCACTCATTTACCGGTTGCCTTTCCCGCTTCAGCGCTGGCGGCTTCCGCAGCACTATCTCGGCGCACCCCGGCCAAATGGCCGTGGCTTTGCGATTCGGCTGGGTCTTTCTTTGATGTCATCATGGCGCCCGGCTTGGCCTTGTCTTTGCCTTCTGTGTCGAGCCCGAGCATTTTTTCAACGAAAGCCGCCGCAACACTCTGGTAGATGCCCGCTTTATTTGGATCTTCCGGGGCCATCTCCAGGATTTCCATGAGCGGCTTCATTTCTGGTGAACATATCGACGTCAGCGCCGGAAGATCGGCCTCGGCGCGGGATTCTTTCCACGTCCGCGCCAGTTTTTGGGCTTCATAATTTCTGGCATCTTCCTTGGGGTTTTTCGAGACGAACTCAAACTGCAAGTGTTTCCAGTTGGGCCACAACAGATACGAGTTGATGGTGTTCTCGGCGAAGATCAGCAGCGGCGGCAGACCGGGGTCGTCCGCCCCTTGGGTTTCGGTAGCGGCATCGCTGAGTGGCTGGTTGTCCTTGCCGTGCCCGGAGACGAACATACCTAGCCGGCGGACCGGGAATTGATAGACGAGGCAGCAACACCCCATCATCATGTTCATGTGGTCCTTATATCGAACCTCCTGGCCCTTGAGGTCCATGAACTCGATGACCTCAACACCGCCGCCGTCCGGAACCGCCATCACGGGCATGCCCCATACCTTGGACATGCCGCGCTTCATGTTGGTCCACTCGCGCATCAAGGCGTCAATTTGATCTTGGTTAAAATAATCTCCCTTTAGCAACAACATGCCGTTGGGTATCGAGTTCTGCGTGAAGGTGCTGACGTTCAGGTCAATCGCGCTCTGGAACCCTTGGATCAGTCGCACCGCCATCTGGATTTCCGGTGTTCCGTAGCCCATCTGGCCAGGGTCCGTGCTGATGTTGCGGATGCGCCAGGTCATCTCCTTGCGGGTGAACGGCTTCACCGGCGTGCCGGTCTCGTCCACCAAGGCCGCGTAATGGTCGCGGTTGCCGCGTACGCCGCGTGTTGGCAGCGCCAGCCGGATCATGCCCGCGGGGAGGTTGGCGAACGCGTTGACCCGATCGGCATTGTCCATGTCGGTCCAGATCGACCAGCCGTCGAACGTATGGGTGTCATCGCCAAACGAGCGCAAGAACATCTCGAACGGATGGATCATCCGCGCATCGCGCTCGCGAGCATCCTCAAAACCCATGTCGCGCGAGCAGTTCCAGATGAACCGCTCCGCCGCCCGGATGTCCTTGCGGTCCTGTTCGCTTGGTGTGCGGGACGCATCGCGCAGTGTGATCCGCCAGCCCGGCTTCCATGGATGTGTGGATAGGCCGGAATAGCGCGCCAGATCGGCCACCCGGCTGCGGGTGATGATGGTCGGCGCGATGTTCTCCCGGGCGATCTTGCGCAACGATTCCGGGTTCAGCCCCGGCCACTGCATCAGCCCGAGGTTGCCGGGGTCGGGCATGAACGCCATGGACGAGTAGGAGAACGCCTGCGGGGGCGCCGTGCCAAGCGCCTTGGCCGCTTCGATCAGGTAGTCTTTGGTGGCGTTCGCTACATCGCCCATCTGCGCGTGCATCGCCCCCAGGTAGGCGTCCACGCCGTCGATTGGGAATTGCGTATCCAGGGCGCCTTGCGGGCGTACGCCGTACGTCGGAAGCCGCGCCGCGGTCTTACCTTGGTTGACCGGCGCGTTGATATCGAACGCGGCTGTTTTCGGCGTCTTATCGACCATCCTGCTGACCCTCGTTTGGAGTCAGCAAGATATATCCCTCATGCTCGTACAGCAGTTTCATTTCGTGGGTGTCGCCCATTACGCTTTTAACGAAGGTGACGCCGCGAGCCTTCGGGCACACCGCGCGCACGTTCGGGGGCAGGTTTCCGTGCTGAAACGGGCCGTCCTGGTAGATGCGGAGGTCGTCCACGATCACCACATCCTTGCCGTCCGGCCGATGCCGGGTGATGGCGCGCAATTCCTCGGCCAGCGGCAGCCGCACGGCGTCGTTGGCCTCGTCGCCGTAGCCGTGCAGGCCGTAGTCGGCGCCCGGAAAATGGGCGTCCAACCAGAACAGCGTCGGCTGGTCGCGCGGCAGCAGGCGGCACACCCGGTCCAGGAACACCGCCGATGCCTTGGGGTGGATTGTGACGCGCGGATCATCCCGGAACCGCGCCTTGGCTGCCGTGACTAGGGACGCCTCGATCTCGCAGGACATCAGGGCGTCAAACCCCGGGTTTAGCGCCGCGGCAACCGCAAGGCTGTCGCCGCGCCCGGTGCCCGTCTCAACAAAATACCGCAGCCCGTACTGGCGTTGCAGCGCCGCCAAGTCAAACCGCGCTAGAGTGCCCAGGGGTCGTTTCCTTCGTTTTTCTTTGGTTTTTCCTGCGTCCAAGCCGAACATCCCGCGATAGCGGACGTGCCCCTGCCGTGGAACGCGCACCACTCGCGGTTGCCGACGATGCCGTAATGGGTGCAGGGGGCGCCACATAGCGCGCTGAACGGGTTGTCCTGCTGGCGCTGGGTCAGCAGCCCGAACTCTTCCATGACCTGCCGCCGCGGATCACGCTCGGCCAGCGCCATTCCTTCCGCTGTCGCGTCATCCGGTGCTGAATGACTGCGCCCGATCTTGCCGTGCATGTGGCTGCGACTGATCGCTCGGGTGACGATATGCACCAGGGCATCGAACTCGTCCGATGCGCGCGTGCCACCGTTGAACCCGGTCACGCGCTTGAGGAAGCCGGTTTCCGCCGAACCGTCAGGCCCCTGCGCGACCCACTTGGCGCCGGCCGGATACAGCACCCGGCCCATCTTGACCCACCCTTGCACCGATGCCGCGCCGCCGCCGACGGGCAGGCCTGCCGCCAGCACCGGGTTGATCGCGCGCTCGACCTTACCCTGTTCGACCTTCTGGCCGCGCAACGGGATATGGCTGCCCTTGAAGGTCTGTAGCAGGCCGACGCCGGACTGCTTTTCCTCGACAGTCACCATCCGGGGATGCCACTTGCCGTACTGGGTGCGCAGCGCCATCACCAGTTCGCGGAAGTCGATGTCGCTGACCATCGCGTCCAGCAGCATGACGTCGTAGTGAAAGTCGCAGGGGCCAAACAGTGCGGAATCCTCGCCGCAGTGCCATTGCGAGCACGGCACCAGCAGCGCGGTCAGCGCGACAGTCATGGACTCCGACTGGGGCTGCCCCAGCGCCGTGTCCCAGGCCTGTTCAACGTCACCCTTGGACGCTTTCGCCCAGGCGGCGACCGCCGGCGACATGATGCCGTGATCCAGGCTGTCCGGCGGCAGGAACGGGCGGAAGTCTTCCTCGCGGAAGATGTTCTCCGCGCCGCCCTGCATGTCGCCATCGTAGTTGACCGCCGCCGTGCGCGGCTGCCGGCGCCGCACGGTCTCGTATTCCTTGCGTTTGGACGGTGAGCCGGGCCAGTAAAAGCCGCGCTTGGTGGTATCGACCGCACCGTAATACGCCCGGTATTTGATGTAGCCGGAACCTTCGTCCTGAATGGGCTCTGGCTCCAAGGTCTCGGTATAGACGCAGGTCAACCCAACCGGAACCGACACATCGTACCAGAGCCGGACATTGCCCGGTCGGCTGGCGGGCAGTTGCAGGACAACCCAATCGCCGTTGGCGATCATTTCCTGGTAAAGATCATCCTCGGCCCACCAGCGCCCGGCGGCGACCCGACGACAGCCGCGCGGATCGGCGCGTCCAAGGAGTGTGTCGTAGAAGGTGTTCTTGACCTGCGCGCGCCCTTCCGGCGTCTGGGAGTTCTCGCGGTCATGGATGTCGTCGTAAATATGCAATTGTGCATGCAGCCCGGTGAGGGCCTTGGACGCGAGGCCGCAGGCCACGTAAGACGCATCGGGATCTTCGGGGTGATGTCCTGTTACGAACAGGCCGCGCTGAATAGACCAACCCAGTTGCGGCGACGGCCTCACATCCGGAAACAACTCTTTCCAGATTTTACTGTGCTGGATGGTCTGCATGGTGGAGGCCATGAAACCCTGCGGCAGTTTTTCGCCCGCGGATACGGCCAGAATCGTCAGCGACGGGTCGTGCCCGAGCTCCCATGAAGGATACACCAAGTCGATCAGGGTGCTTTTTCCGGTTCCTGGCGGTCCCAGAAAAAGCAAGTTTTCAATACGCCTATCTTCCAACCCGGCGACGATCGGGTAGTGATGTGGCGCGAGGGAAAAGCCGCGCTCCGCAAAAAGGGAGTTGTAGAAAGCGGCAAGCCCGATCTTGCGGGCCGGCGCGTTGGCGATATCGCTCACGGTGCGGAATACGCCATCGCCGAACAGCAGCGCAGCATCGGCGTAAGGGGCATAGGGCGTATCGCTCCGGGGTGATCCTGGAGCGCACGATTACGTGATAGTCACGGTTTCGTCAATAGTCGTTTCCCGTAAGGGGAGTTATTTTTCCCCGTAGCGCTGCTGCCGGTACGCCATGCTTTCACCCATGGCGATCGCGACGATCGTCGCGCCGAGAAACAGCAACGGCCAGCCCAGCATCGCTGTAGCGGAGCCTGTCGTGAACGCATAAAGGCCGACAAGGCATAGCCCGAGCCCGAGCAGATAA
>JAKBCJ010000200.1 GCA_021807975.1 Pseudomonadota bacterium
GGCATCGAAATGCCCAAAGTTCGTGATGATCTGGTTGACGTTGCGGCTGCCTTTCTCGGCACCCACGTTCGAAACCGTTGTGGCGTCGCGAACACCCATCCAGGTATCGCTGAAGCCCTGGGCCTTCACCCCGGTCGCCGTCGCCGCCAGCGCTGCTGCCGCGAATATTAAATATCTAAACTTCATCGTATGTCCTTTTTTTAGTCCCGAGGGTCCAGCTGCCACCAAAGTGTGACGGCGAATGTATGGGTGCTTCACGCAAATTTTAGAACAGCAATCGCCGTGCCAAGCGATCCTGCCTCCGGTCAGCGGCGCGTCGGTCAGACCACAATGCGGTAGAATGGCAACAGTTCGCGTTCCGACATGGCTTACGAAGCTGTCATCGATCGGTCATGCAAAGGCCACGCGGGTCCGCCGGGTGCCACTGACGCGCAGATAGCGGGACCGTTGACGCCGGGCGCCAGCATTCAAGGCGAAGATCGCCTATTTCTCGACGCAATGCCGGTTTTATGAGCGATTTATTCGCATCGGCACTAAAATATACCCAAAAGGCGAGCAAATCAGCAAGTGGCATGCATTTTGCCTATCAACCCGGAGCCGGGACCGACCGTCCCGGCACCCACGCCGAACCATAGTAACTGGCCGGTGTGGCTTTATCGTTGAACGGGGAAAAGCATGTCCTGGACGCCACCGACTACCACATTGTTGTCGCGCCGCCGCCTGCTGCAAGGAACTGCCGGAGCGGCGGGTCTCGCCGCTGTTGGACTTACATCCGAACAGGCCCGCGCGGCAAAAGACCTGACCGTCGGCTTCATTTATGTCGGCCCCAAGGACGATTACGGCTACAATCAGGCCCACGCCGAAGCGGCGGCAATGTTGAAGAAAATGCCCGGCATCAAGATTGTGGAGGAAGAAAAGGTCCCCGAAACCGACGATGTCTCCAAAACCATGGAGAGCATGATCAAGCTGGATGGCGCCACGCTGCTGTTCCCGACCAGCTTCGGCTATTTCGACCCGTACATGCTGAAAACGGCGGCGAAGTATAAAGACATTCAGTTCCGCCATTGCGGCGGTTTGTGGACCGATAAGGACCCGATCAACACCGGATCCTATTTCGGCTACATCGGCATGTGCCAGTATCTGAACGGCATCGCCGCGGCCCATGCGACGAAGACAAAGAAGCTGGGCTTCATCGCCGCCAAGCCGATCCCGCAGGTGCTGATCAACGTCAACAGCTTCGCGCTGGGCGCACGGTCGGTCGATCCGACCATCACCACGTCGGTGATCTTTACCGGCGAATGGTCGATGCCGGTGAAGGAAGCCGAAGCCACCAACAGCCTGATCGGCCAGGGCATCGATGTCGTCACCTGCCACGTGGACGGCCCGAAGGTGATCATGGAAACCGCCGAACGGCGGGGCATCTACACTTGTGGATACCACGCCGATCAATCCAAGTTGGCACCGAAGGGCTATCTGACCGGCGCCGAATGGAACTGGATCACCGTTTACAAGCAGTTCATCGCCGATGCGCAGGGCGGCAAGCCGATCCCGAACTTCACCCGCAGCGGCCTCGCCGAAGGCTTTGTAAAGATGTCCCCCTTTGGCCCAGCCCTGTCGGAAGCCGGCCGCAAGAACGTCACCGCAGTCAAGTCGGAGATCATGAAAGGCGGCTACTCGGTCTTCAAGGGCCCGTTGAAGGACAACAAGGGCAACGTCGTCGTCCCGGCCGGAAAAGCCTATCCGGAAACCGCCATCGAACTCGAATCCTGTAACTATCTCGTCGATGGGGTCGTCGGCTCGACCTCATGAGCACTACGGCAACCCTGACAACCGCACCGGCGTCCGCGCCGGTGCAGGCCGCCGATCGATGGTATCCGCTCCGGCGTGCGGCGGAAGCACTGCTCGCGCCGGTCGCCGCGCTGGCCGCGGCCGCGTTATTATTTTCGGTGTTCCTGCTGTTCCTTGGTGCCTCACCAGCGGATTTCCTAGATCTGGTCTGGCGCGGCGCGTTCGGGAGCTGGTTTTCCATCCAGAACACCGTCCAACGCGCGGCCCCGCTGCTGCTGACCGCCCTGTGCGTCGCGATTCCCGGCCAGCTCGGTCTTGTCATCATCGGCGGCGAGGCGGCCGTCGTTCTGGGTGGCCTGGCCGCAACCGTCGCCGCGCTGCCCCTGATCCATACCAGCCCGATCATTGTATGGGCAGCCATGGCGGTCGCGGGCTCAACGATGGGCGCATTCTGGATCGGCATCAGCGGCTGGCTGCGCGCCAGGCTGAATGTGAACGAGGTCATCGCCAGCCTGGTGCTGTCCTATATCGGGCTCGCGCTGTTCAATCATCTGGTGGAAGGCCTGCTGCGGGACCCCGGCAGCCTAAACAAGCCATCTACTTACGGAATCGGCGACGGTAACATGCTCGACACCGTGCCGTGGCTTGACGTCCATCCCGGCCTGCCGGTCGGCATCCTGGCGTGCCTGATCTGCTGGGTGCTGATCTATCGCACCAGCTTCGGCTTCGCCTCCCGCGTCACCGGCGGCAATATCCGCGCGGCGCAGCTTCAGGGCTTGCCGGTGACCAAGCTGATCCTGCTGGCCTGCGCCATCGGCGGCGGATGCGCCGGCCTGGCCGGTGCGATCGAGGTCGCCGCCGAATACGGCCGCGCCAACGCATCCCTGAACGCCGGATACGGCTACACTGGAATCCTGATCGCCTTCCTCGCCCGCTTCAATCCGCTGGCAATCATGCCGATGGCCATCCTGCTGGGCGGGCTGGGTGCCGCCGGCGGATTGCTGCAACGGCGTATGGGCCTGCCTGACGCCACGATCCAGGTGCTGCAAGGGCTGATATTCGTTTCTATCCTGGCGAGTGACACGCTTTATGGGCGCTTTCGCTGGTTCCAGCCGCGTGGAGGCGCATGATGCAATCGATCGGCACCGTCCTGCTGGCCATGCTCGCTGGCAGTCTGCGCGTCAGCACCCCGTTCCTGTTCGTCAGCCTGGGCGAATGCCTGACCGAGAAATCCGGCCGCATCAACCTGGGCAACGAGGGCGTACTCGTGCTGGGCGCGATGGTTGCTTACGCAACGTCCTATGAAACAGGCAGTCCGTGGGCCGGCGTCGCCGCCGCCGCCGTATCCGGTCTGCTGCTTGGTGGGATTCATGGTGCGATCTGCTCCCTCGCCAGGGTCAACGACGTTGCCATGGGCATCGCCATCATGCTGGCCGGCACCGGCATCGCGTTCTTTTTCGGCAAGCCCTATGTCCAACCGAGCGCCACGCTGCTGTCCGGCATTCCGTTCGGGTTCTGGTCGGACAACGCCCAGGTGCGTAACGCATTATCGGTCTGTCCGCTGTTCCTGCTGGGGATCGCAGCGGCCATCGCCCTGCATTGGTGTTTCAACGCCACCCGTGTCGGCCTGCGCGTTCGCATCGTTGGCGACAGCCAGGATGCAGCCCTGGCGCTGGGCCTGCCAATCGATCGGACACGCTTTCTGGCAACCGCCTGCGGCAGCGCCCTGGCGGGCATCGGCGGCGCCTTCCTATCGTTGTACTATCCCGGAAGCTGGAACGAGGGCCTGTCATCCGGCCAGGGCCTGATGGCCGTCGCCCTGGTGGTGTTTTCCCGCTGGAATCCGATCAACTGCATCTATGCCTCATTGCTGTTCGGCGCGGCCGGCGCGCTTGGACCGTCCTTGCAGACCGTCGGCATCACCTGGGGCTACTACCTGTTCTATGCGGCGCCCTACATCTTCACGCTTGTGGTGCTGATCATCACCGCCCGAGGCGGAAAATCCCTGCGCGGCATGCCCGGGCAATTATCGATCGGAAGGTAACAATGGCAACCATTGCATCCGAACCCTATCCCTGGCCATTCGACGGGTCGTTACGACCTGGCAATACTGCCTTGATCGTCATCGACATGCAGACCGATTTCTGCGGCGTCGGCGGATATGTCGATAAAATGGGCTACGATCTGTCGCTTACCCGGGCACCGATCGCGCCGATTTCGGCGCTGCTGGCGGCGCTGAGGCCGAAAGGCTATACGATTATCCATACGCGGGAAGGTCACCGCCCGGACCTTTCGGACCTGCCGGCCAACAAGCGCTGGCGGTCTCGGCAGATCGGCGCCGGTATCGGCGATCCCGGTCCATGCGGCCGCATCCTGACCCGGGGCGAACCCGGGTGGGAGATCATTCCCGATCTAGCGCCGCTGCCCGGGGAGATCATCATCGACAAACCCGGCAAGGGTAGTTTCTACGCCACCGATCTTGAACTGATTCTGCGCACCCGCGGCATCACCAATATCATCCTGACCGGTATCACCACAGACGTCTGCGTCCACACCACGATGCGCGATGCCAACGACCGGGGATTCGAGTGTCTGCTGCTATCGGATTGTTGCGGTGCCACCGATCCGGGCAACCACGCCGCCGCGCTGCACATGATCAAGATGCAGGGCGGCGTGTTCGGCGCCGTCAGCGACAGCGCGACATTCCTGGCGGGCCTGCCATGACGCACGCCATTGGCGTGGAGGCCGTCGGCATCGGCAAGCATTTCGGCTCCTTCCACGCCCTGTCCGATGTGTCGTTGAAGGTAACCCCGGGGACTGTTCACGGCCTACTGGGCGAAAACGGCGCCGGCAAATCGACTTTGGTGAAGTGCTTGCTGGGCTACTACAAAGCCGACGATGGCGGTTTCATCGTCGATGGACGCGAGGCTTCAATCGAACGCCCGGCCGACGCCGATGCCTTGGGTCTTGGCATGGTCTATCAGCACTTCACCCTGGTCCCGTCGATGACTGTCGCCGAAAACCTGGTGATGTCGCGGCAGAACGTGCCCGGCGTGATCAATTGGCGCGCCGAGATCGCCAGCCTGAAGCAATTCATGGAACGCATGCCGTTCAAGGTGCCGCTGGAGGTGGAAGTCGGCAGTCTCGCCGCCGGCGAACGGCAAAAGACCGAGATTATCAAACAGCTTTATCTCGAACGAAAATTCCTGGTGCTGGACGAGCCGACATCGGTTCTGACACCGCAGGAAGCGGCCGAAATGTTGGGCTTGGTCCGCGGCCTCGCGCATTCCGGCGCCCTGACCATCGTCATCATCACCCACAAGCTGAAAGAAGTCGCGGCGTTCGTCGATGAGGTCACTGTGCTGCGGCGCGGGCGCATGGCGGGATCGGGGAGGGTCAAGGACCTTGGCCCGTCCGACCTGACCGCGATGATGATCGGCGAGCCGCATGCGCCGAAGAACCCCGAACGCCGGGGTGCACCATCCAACGAGACAAGGTTAGCGATTTCCAGCCTACGCACAGGGGAGGATACCGGCCGCAAGGGCCTGTCGATTCGATCGCTGACCGTGCATGCCAACGAGATCGTTGGGATCGCCGGGGTTTCCGGTAACGGCCAAAAGGATTTGGTGGAAGTCCTGGGCGGTCAGCGGCCGATCGCCAGCGGTTCGATGCACGTTGACGGCGCGCCCTACGACGCCAGCCGCGCGCAGTCCCGGGACCGGGATGTGCGCGTATTGCCCGAGGAACCGCTGCGCAACGGCTGCGTGCCGCCTATGACAGTGATCGATAACCTGAACCTGCGCGGGTTCGACCTCGGGCCGGGCAAGTCACGCCGCCGATGGCTGGATCGCGCGGGCATGGCAGACCGAGCGAGGGAGATGATCGCGGCTTATGGAATTCGGACGCCGTCGCCGCGGGCGCCGATCGGCGTTCTGTCCGGCGGCAATGTCCAGCGCTGCGTGCTGGCCCGCGAACTGGACGGCGATGTCCGTCTGCTGATCGTCGCCAACCCCTGCTTCGGGCTGGATGTGAAGGCGGTGGCGGAAACCCGGGCCCGTATCATGGCGGCGCGCAACGCCGGAACGGCGGTGCTGCTGATCTCGGAGGATCTGGATGAAATCCTCGAACTGGCGGATCGCGTCGTTGTGATGCACGAGGGCGAGATCGTGCATGAAATGCTGGCGGAAGGCGCCGATCCGCAAGAAATCGGCCGGCACATGCTGGGCCATCACGGGTAATTGCGGGCGGCTTGCCCGCCGGCCCATTGCCGGCAGCGCCTTGCTTTCACCTGGCACGGTCCTGGAAAAGGCATCGCACTTGAACGCTGAGTGCCACTGTGATCTTCTTTAAGCCACAGGCGCCGTAGAGCGCCCTGCCATAGGAGGACCGCCTTGGAACTCGGGTATTTCACGATGCCGTCGCACCCGCCTGAGCGGGGCCTTAAAGCCGGTCAGGACTGGGATCTGCAGACCCTCCGCTGGCTGGATGAACTTGGTTACACCGAAGCCTGGATTGGCGAACACCATACCGCGCCATGGGAACCGAACCCGGCGCCGGACCTGCTGGTGGCCCAGGCCTTGATGCAGACAAAGCGCATCCGTATCGGGCCGGGCGGCTTTCTGCTGCCGTACCATCATCCGGCGGAACTGGCGAACCGGGTCGCGATGCTGGATCATTTGTCCGAAGGACGCCTGATGTTCGGCGTTGCCGCGTCAGGGCTGCCGAGCGACTGGGCGATGTTCAATGTCGATGGCATGTCGGGCACCAACCGGGACATGACGCGGGAAGCGTTGGACATCATCCTGCGGATGTGGGGCGATGAGCCGGCGTTCCACCACGAAGGCAAATACTGGACGGTGAACAAGCCCGAGTTGATGTTCGGCTTCTTGAAACCGCACATCAAACCGCTGCAACGACCGCATCCGCCGATCGGCGTCGCCGGTCTTTCGAAAAACTCCGACACACTGAAGATGGCGGGCGAGCATGGCTTCCTGCCGCTCAGCCTGAACCTGAACCCCGCGTATGTCGGCACGCACTGGGCCGCGGTGGAAGAAGGCGCCAAACGCACCGGCCGCACGCCCCACCGGCGCGACTGGCGCATGGTGCGGGAAGTCTTCGTCGCCGAAACCGATGAAGAAGCGATGCGCCTGTCGGTCGGCGGCATGATGGGTCGCATGATGCGCGAATATTTCTTGCCGTTACTTGGTCAGTTCGGATTCCTTGAATATCTGAAGCACGATCCCTCTGTTCCGGATTCCGATGTAACGCCGGAGTATTGTGCCCAGCACAACTGGCTGATCGGCTCGCCCGCCACGGTGGCCGAGAAGCTGGAGCGAGTTTACAATGAGGTCGGCGGCTTCGGGAACCTGCTGGTATTTGGCTTCGACTATGCCGACAACCCCGAAGCCTGGCACAACTCCCTGCGACTGCTGAAACAAGAGGTGGCGCCACGGATCAAGCACCTGACGCCGGCGTAATCGGCTCTTGATTCGGAACGCTCAAAAGCCTATTTAGCTTATGCGCTTGGAACGCTGGTTTTGGAACCGTACGGTCCTTTGCCTAACGAGTGCCCCAGTCCGCGCAAGCGGGCACCTGCGGATCGCGGGCTAAATTGGGTCTCATTCTCGCTTCGGCGATAGCAACAGGGGCTGGACCGTCAGGTCCGGCCCCTTTCTATTTGTGGTCGTGTCCCGGTAGTCCATAAAGTCTTCCCAGCCGACGACTCTGCTCCACGATGAAGCGGAAGGTCTCGGGGGAGCCACCCTTGGGCGGGGCGCCGGCCAGATAGGCGCTTTCGATGCCGACGACCGTCGCACCCCCGGGCGGTCCCGGCATGACCTTCAGCCATACCGCCCACGGCAACGAAATCCCTGGCACCCGCTCGGTGTACAACCATTGATACCCGGGTACTGGCGCCAGACGCGCAGTGTCGAAAGACCGCGCGAGGGCCGGCAGGCGTAAACTCAGGAACCACCGGACGGGGCAGAAATAGCGGTCTTCCTCCGGACGGGTTTGGTCTTGAATACGGGATCCCAGATCGCGTTTACCAGGCTTGTCGGTGCAACAGTGGTAACTGAACCAGAACCGCAAGGGGATGGTGCCGCCCTTCGGCGCGATCATGATCCGCTCGATCGGCTTCATATACGCCAGATCATAGTCCGCACCAGCGTAGCGGGGCTTCTGCTGCCAGAACCCCAACTCACTTCGACCTTGTTCCAGACTCGCCATACGCATTCATAAGCCGGCAAAGGTTAATAAATCGGAAACCCCGTACTACCCGGGCAGTCAAACAACCGCCAGTGTTT
>JAKBCJ010000201.1 GCA_021807975.1 Pseudomonadota bacterium
CCTTGCGGTGAAACTGCCGCTTCAGGTCGTCCAGCCGAAACGGCGACAGCACCGGAATTTCATAGGTCGCGCCAGGGCTGCCGCCGATCCGCCGGGTTTCCCATTCGATATGCAGCGGATCCAGGTCGTGCATGGCCATCGACCCCACCAGCCCGTCGCCGTAATACAGCCCGATCGGCACCCGGATGCCGCGGCCGACCAGCCGGTCGACGAAATCCCGCCGCAACGCATGCAACTGGCCATGCAAATGCCCGCCCCACGCCAGCGTCGGCGCGGAGTGGCGGCTCATGGTTCGTCCGTTTGCGGCGATACCGGTTGCCGCAACGATATCCGGCCTGGTCGCCAGACAGGTTTCCAGTTCGCTTAGTGCCGAGGCGCCAATTTTGGCATAGGCATCGACGAAGAAGTAATAATCCGCGCTTTCGCGCAGTTCGTAATAGAACCGGTTCATCGCGTTGGCCTTGTCGCCATGCGGAATGGTATAGACCGCCAGCTTGGCGCCGCACCGCCTTGCGGCTTCCAGCGCGGCCGCGGCGCTGGCGTCGCTGGACCCGTTGACGATCAGCGTGATCAGGGTCCGTCTGGCGCGCCCGGCCAGGGCGATGCTTTCGATGCAACGGCTGATCGAGGCTTGCTCGTTCCGGCAGAACACCGCCACGTTCCAATCCCAAAGCGAGTCCCGCATCCATCCCTCTCCGCCATCCGGGGTCGCGTGCTTATGGCACAGGACAAGGCGGTTCTCACAGGGATCGATGCGGGCGCCTTTCGGGGCGCCAATCGACGACGAAGCGGCAGACCGCATCCCCGCTGGCCGAACAGGCATCCTCGGTGACCCGGGTTCGATCCGACACCAGCGCGCGAAACAGCCGCCGGAAGACCGCGGCGTGCCATGCACAGACCGGCGCTGCCGCCTGCTCGCCGGCGCACAGCGGATTGCCTGCGATTTCGAACACCGTTGGCGACCCGTCCCGCACCGTGAACCGCCCCGACCCGGCAAAAGTCCAGGCGTGCGAGCGGATCGCCGCCGCCAGCGCCCGGGCAGCGATCCGATCCGGCAGCTGGCGCAGGATCGTCTGTGCCAGCGGCGGAATCCGGTTCGCAAGCAGATAGTCGGCGGTCAGCCGGCCCGCCTGCGTCAGGATGCCGGACAGGTCAGCGGCCGATGTGGAGGCCCGAACCGTCCGGTGCAACCGGGCGGCCGGCGCCTGATCGATCATTCCCTCGGGCGGCGACAGCAGCCAGGACGATACCCCGGCGGCGGCGAACACCTCGGCGCACAGCCGGTCGCCGCCCGCGGCCTTCAAGGCGGCGGCAAGCTGAATCACCGCGTTCGGGCCGATCATCGCACTGTCAGTGCGCGGCATGGTCCGCGTCCATCCGCTCGCCGTTCGTGCCGCGGGCCATGGCCGAAACCGGAATCCTGGCCATCGCCTTGCGCGTGCCGTCGGCCGCGGCGACCCATTCCCCAGCGCGGGCCGGTACGGCGGTGCGGTTGGCGTCGAAATGAAAATCCACCTTCTTGCGCGATTGCGGCCCCCAGTAGCCAACCTTGCCCAGGTCGTAGAATTTCCGCTCGAAGCCGGATTTCAGAAATGCCTTCAGACAGCCCAGCAAATAGCGCCGGCGCTGCCCCGAACCGGACCATGGATAGGAGAAAAAAGCCTTGTACATGTAGAAACGGCGGTAATTGTTCATCACCCGATCGAGCAGTTCGCCCCGCTCCATCGCTTCCGGCTTCAGGATCGGCGTGACGAAATTGTATTTGTCGAAGTCAAACACCTCCACCTTGTCGCTGAGTTCCCGGAACAGTTCGGTGAACGGCCAGGGCGTGTACATCGACCAGTTCGCCAGATCGGGCTTCCAGTCCATCGCCATCCGGTATGTTTCTTCCAGGGTTTCCGCGGTTTCGTTCTCCAGACCGACGATAAACTGCGCCTCGACGACGATGCCGGCCTCCCGCAGCAGCCTGATAGCCTTCTTGTTGTCGGCGACTTTGGTTTCCTTGTTGAACCGGTCCAGCTTCATCTGGGCGGCGGCCTCGGTGCCCAGGGAGACGTGGATCAGACCGGCCTTGCGATACAGCGGCAGATAAGCCTCATCGCGCAGGATATCGGTGACGCGGGTATTGATGCCCCATTGGATATGTTTCGGCAGACCGCGCGCGATCAGTTCCTCGCAAAACTGGATAAACTTCTTGCGGTTGATCGTCGGTTCCTCGTCCGCCAGGATGAAGAACCGGACATCGTGGGTTTTGAACAGATTTTCGATTTCATCGACGACTTTTCGCGGGTCCCGGATGCGGTAATCCCGCCAGAACTTCCACTGGGAACAGAACGAGCAGGTGAATGGGCAACCCCGGGCCATGTTCGGGATGGCGACGCGGGCGTTCATCGGGATGTATTTGTATTTGTCCCATTCAAGGATGCTCCAGTCCGGGTTGATGGCGTCCAGGTCCTTGACTGTCGGTGCCGCCGCGGTTGCCACGATCTGGCCGGCATCGGTGAAGGCCAGACCGTTGATCGCATGCCGGTCCGCCGGCCACCGGCGCTCGTCGATGCAGCGGACGAGATCGAGCAGGATTTCCTCCCCTTCGCCGCGCACGATTGCGTCGATCCACGGCGCTTCGGTCAACACCTGCTGGTACATGAAGGTGGCATGGATGCCGCCCAGAACGGTTACGGCATCGGGATGCAGTTCCTTGGCGATCCGAAGCACGCTTTCCGCCTTGTAGATCGAGGGGGTGATCGCGGTTGCGCCAACGATATCGGGGTCTTCGACGGCGAGCATCGCGCGCAGCGCATCGTCCGACAGGTTATTTGTCATCGCGTCGATGAAACGAACGTCGTGAAAGCCTGCCTGCTTCAGCGATCCGGTCAGGTATGCCGCCCAGGCCGGGGGCCAGTTGCCGGCGATTTCCGCCCCGCCGGAGTGATAATTCGGATGGATCAGGACTATACGCACCGCCGTACCTCCCGTTTGTCAATATATGTTGACGTACTCGGAAAATGTCACATTGACGCAGATCAATCGCCCGGGACCAGGCCGCGGGATTGACGTTCCAGCGGTATGAGGACAAACTTTCATCATAATATTTGAAGGGCACGTCCATGCCGCAACCCAAGGTCGCCCTGGTCATCGGGGCCGGAGATTCAACCGGCGGCGCCATCGCCCGCCGCTTCGCCCGAGAGGGCTACACCGCCTGCGTCACCCGCCGCCATGGTGACAAACTGGAACCGCTGGTGCGCCGCATCCAGGAAGAGGGCGGCCAGGCCCATGCCTTTGGCAGTGATGCGCGACGTGAGGAACACGTCACGGACCTGTTCGCAACCATCGAGCGCGATATTGGCCCGATCGAGGTGATGTCGTTCAACGTCGGCGGCAATGTGCGCTTTCCAATCCGTGAAACGACCACGCGGGTTTACACCAAAGTCTGGGAAATGTGCGCCCTGGGCGGATTCCTGACGGGGCGGGAGGCAGCCCGGGTCATGGTTCCCCGCAAACGCGGCACGATCTTGTTCACCGGCGCCACCGCCAGCGTGCGCGGGGGCGCCGGTTATGCCGCATTCGCGGGTGGCAAACACGCCCTGCGCGCGCTTGCCCAGAGCATGGCCCGCGAACTGGGACCAGAGGGAATCCATGTCGCCCACGTCGTCGTCGATGGCGCGATCGACACCGATTTCACCCGGCAGCGCGCCCCCGGCACTTATGAGTCCCGCAAGGCCGTGGGCGGCATCCTGAACCCTGAATCCATCGCCGAAAACTACTGGATGCTGCACAACCAGCCGCGCGATGCCTGGACTCACGAACTCGACGTCCGGCCCTGGACGGAGACATGGTGATGCAGGCCGGCCCAGCGGATGGTCCGCTCGCGGGTATCCGCGTCATCGACCTGACCACGGTCATCTCCGGCCCGGTCTGCACGATGATCCTGGCGGACCAGGGTGCGGACGTGATCAAGGTCGAACCGCCGACCGGCGACATCGCCCGCCGCACGGCGGGGGACGGCGAATTCACCGCCATGTTTGCCTCCGCCAACCGGGGCAAGCGGTCGGTGGCGCTGGACCTGAAGCAGCCGGCGGCGCTGGCGGCGGTGCGCCGCCTGATCGCCGGTGCCGACGTGCTGGTGCAGAACTTCCGGCCCGGCACAATGAAGCGGCTGGGCCTGGACGAGCCAGCGATCCGATCGGCAAACCCGGGACTGATCTATGTCTCGATTTCCGGCGTCGGGGAAACCGGCCCTTACGTTCGCAAACGGGTCTATGATCCGGTGATCCAGTCGCTGTCCGGCATGGCCGACGTGCAGGCCGACCCGGCCACCGGCCGGCCGGGCATGGTCCGGACCATCGCCGCTGACAAAACAACCGCCGTTTACGCCGCGCAGGCGATTTGTGCCGCGCTGGTGGCCCGCGGGCGCACCGGCTTGGGCCAGCATATAAGACTGTCCATGCTGGACACCATGATCGGCTTCCTTTGGCCGGAGGCGATGACGCAATACACCGTGGTGGGACGAGAGAACGACCCACAGCCGGCGCCACGCCCGGACCTGATCTTCAAAACGCTGGACGGCTACATCACCGTCGGGTCGCTGTCCGATGCGGAATGGCGCGGCCTGTGCGGCGTGATCGATCGGCCGGCATGGATCGACGATGCAAGGTTCAAAACCCCCGCCGCCCGGTCCCGCAACGCCGCCGAACGCCTGACGCTGGTGGGCGATATCCTCGCCAGCCGCCGCAGTGCGGACTGGCTGGACCGGCTGGACGCCGCCGAGGTTCCCTGCGCCCCTGTTCTACGGCGCGCCGAGGTGGCGGATAACGTTCAGGTTGCCGCCAACGAACTGATAGAACTGTACGACCAGCCCGGCCTGGGCATGGTGCGTCAACCGCGGCCCGCCGCCCGGTTCGATCAGACCCCGGCCGCCATCGCCGGCCCCGCCCCGCGTATCGGCGAGCACACCGGTTCGGTTCTGGCAGAGGCGGGGTATTCACCGGCGGAGATCGCCGCATTGAAGGCCGCCGGGGCGGCAAAATGACGACCGAACGCATCCTGTGGGGTGTCGGCACAAGCCGCACTATCCGCCCGCACTGGGCGATGCATGAGCTTGGCCTGAGCTTCCAGGTCCGCCCCATCCAGGCCCGCACCGGCGAAACCCACACCGCCGTCTTCACCGCCCTGAACGCTCGGCAGAAAATCCCCCTGCTGCAGGACAATGGCCTGATCCTGACGGAAAGCGCGGCTATCGTCGCGTACCTGTCCGACACCTATGGCACGCCGGAAACCGCGCTGCTGCCGGCGGATGTCCGCGATCGGGCGCGCTGCCTGGAATGGTGCTTCTTCACCATCAGCGAACTGGACGCCACATCGCTGTACGTGATGCGCCGCCACGGCGACCTGCGCCACATCTACGGCGAAGCCCCGGCAGCCAATGAGGCGGCGGCGGCCTATTTCCAGAAGCAGATGCGGACGGTGGAGCGGGCTTTGTCCAACACGTCGCACTACATCATGGGACAGCGGTTCACCGCCGCCGATATCCTGCTGTCCACCTGTATCACCTGGGCGGTTCGCTATGGCGTTCCGGTCGCGGACACCGTGCTGGAGTATAACAGGCGCGCGACGGAGCGCCCGGCTTATGCCCAAGCGATGAAGACCAATGCCGCGCCAGGTCAAGAATAAACCGCCAATCAACAAATACTAATGGGTGTCTATAAGGTTAAACGAATTTCCGTCATTTTGCGACGGAGCCCCTCCCGACCGTTAAAAATAATCGCAGACCGGTTTCATTGCGGTTGGTGCGGAATTATGTCCTTGTCAGGCGGCTTTCACGAAAATATTATCCTGCAATTCATGAAAACGTGCATTGTCTTCACATGAAAGCGCTAATCCGAAAATCAGATGAACCAAGGCCGGCAACCGCCACGGAACTGGAGCGGCTGCGCGCGCTTCGACGAATCGTCATCTACCAAGACGACCTTGACGTGATCGATCGGTCGATCATCCGACTTGAAGCAGACGCCGATGCGGGGTTTCGTCGACGCGGTGCCAGTATTGGCCTGTCGGGACAAGCCGGCACGCTGCCCACCTGATCGCGGCATGTTTCCCGAATTTTGCTATGCCGCCACGGTCCCACGGGCGCTGAAATAAGGGTGGAAACGCCCGTACCCCAACGGAGGGTATGGCCGCCTCAGGTTCGGCCATACCAGAGATCAAATACCGGTGTCCGCCCGGTTCCAACGTGCATCGAACCTGCGTCCGCCATGACGGTGAGAGGCCGGCGGCTTCGTTCAGGCGTTTCGCCTGTCCCGCGGCGGCCCCTCCGTCCGGGCGAGCTACATCTGCGCGTAAGATCCGTCCTTCCAAACGTAGAACACGTATCCTCCGCCGGTCGGATCGCCCTTCTTGTCGAAGCTGACCGGCCCTAAGACACTTGGCCAGTTGCCCGACGCTTTCAGCGCCGCGGCGACTTTCCTTGCGTCCGTGGTCCCGGCCTTCTTCGCGGCGTCGGCCCACACCTGGATCGCGGCATAGGTGTACAGCACATAGCCCTCGGGGTCGATTTTCTTCGCCTTGAACTCCGCCACCACGTTGGAGGCCGACTTCATCAGGCGCGGATCGGGAGGAAACGTCATCATGGTACCGTTGCCGGCGTCGCCGGAAATCTGCCAGAATTCGCTGGTCAGCAGCGCGTCGCCGCCGACCAGGGTGGCTTTCATTCCCTGTTCTTTCGCCTGGCGGATAATCAATCCCGCCTCGGTATGGTAGCCGCCGACATAGATCACGCTGACGCCAGCCTCTTTCAGGCGGCTGACGATAGAGGAGTAGTCTTTCTCCCCCGGTGTATAGGCGGAATTAAGCACTTCCTTCCCGCCCGCGGCATGCAGCGCCTTCGCGGTTTCGTCCGCCAGGCCTTTGCCGTAGGCGGAATTGTCGTTCAGGATCGCGATCTTCTCATTCTTGAAATGCCTGGCCAGATAGTCGCCGGCCACCTTGCCCTGTTCGTCGTCGCGGCCGCAGACCCGGAAGGTGTTCCAGCTTCCGTCATCGGTGTATTTCGGGTTGGTCGAAGCCGGGGAAATTTCCAGGATGCCTTCTTCGCTATAGACCTTGCTGGCCGGAATCGAGCTGCCGGAACAGAAATGACCGGCCACCATCCTGACGCCCTTGGACGCGAGTTGGTTTGCCACCGAAACCGCCTGTTTGGGGTCGCACGCGTCGTCGCCGACATCCAGGATCAGTTGTTTGCCCAGAACACCGCCGGCCTTATTGATATCGGCCACCGCCTGATCCGCGCCCTGTTTCATCTGCATGCCGAACGCGGCATTCTCGCCGGTTAGCGGCCCGGCCACGGCGATATGAATTTGGGCGTTGGCCGGCATCGCCGCGCCACCCAGCAAAATCGCAAGAGTCCCGGCGGCCCCCAGAAGCATTGATCTTTTGAGCATTCAGCATCCCCATATGTTCATGGCCTGCACCTTGCACAGCGCCACGCGAGCCTAGTCACGAATTCGGGCAAGAGCCAGAATCCATATAATCATCGGCACGCCGGTAATATAGATTGGGACTGCCCGGGCGGTGGCCCGTGGATCGAGTTGATGCCGGCCCGAGCCGGGCCGTTTCAGCGCCGGGCGGCTGTTTCCGAGCCGGTATCAACTTCCCAGATACGCCGCCACCACGTCGGCCTGATTGATCACGTCGCGCGGATCGCCGTCCGCGATCTTCTGGCCGGCGACCAGCACGATCAGGCGCTGGGAGAACGTCAGGACCGCGCGCATGATATGCTCTATCATGATGATGGTGATGCCTTGGGTGTTCAGCTTGATCAGCAGGGCCAGGATATCGTCCACCTCCTGGTGCGACAGGCCGGCCATCGCTTCATCGGCGATCAGCAGCTTCGGGCCGGACGCCATCGCCCGGGCGAGTTCCAGCTTTCGCATCTCGATCTGCGTCAGGTCGGCTGGCTTTTCGGCGGATTTGGACGCCAGCCCCACCATATCCAGCAATTCGTCGCATCGCCGGGCGGTGTCGGCGGCTGAGGTGGGTTCCCGGGCATTTGCGGCATAGAGCAGCGGAACCCGGA
>JAKBCJ010000202.1 GCA_021807975.1 Pseudomonadota bacterium
GGCCGGTATCCAGCACGCCTGGTTCGAGATGGCCGGCCACACCATGGAAGCCGCCGCTCATAGGCCGCGGGACCTGTTGCGCTGTAAGACCATGATCGAACTGGCCGAGGTCCAGCGCGACCTTTACCTTGACGCAATCAATCACGCATTCGAATCGACGAGCCGGCTGCTGGAGATGGCTGGCCGCACCGCCCAGGATGCCATGCGTCCTTTGCGTTCGTAATGGGTACGTTTGACCCCTCGCTGTCGGATCCGCCGGTACCGAGCGATCCCGACGATCCCATTCCTGTAGAAGAACCGCCTCGGCCGATACCGATACCGCCCGATCCGGGGCCGGTGCCCGTCAGGGCTCCTTCGTCCGCCGCAGCGCCCCTACAGGCGGTTGACGTCCTGTAGGATCATCGCGGCGGCCTTTTCGCCGATCATGATGGTTGGGGCATTGGTATTGCCCCCAACCACCACCGGCATGATCGATGCGTCGGCCACCCTCAGGCCCGCGATGCCATGAACCCGCAAGCGCGGATCGACCACCGTGTTCGGCCCGTTTCCCATGGCGCAGGAGCTGGTGGGGTGCTGGTTGGACACGCCGGTGCGGCGGACGTAGTCCAGCAGGGCGTTGTCGTCGCTTATGTCCACGCCGGGGAAGATTTCCGACACCACGTATGGTTTCAGCGCCGGTTGTTCGGCGATTTTGCGCACCAGCCGCAGCCCGGCCAGAGCGGCCTGGATATCGTAATCGGTCTTCAGGTAATCGAACAGCACGGCGGGCCAGGCGAAAGGGTCCGGGCTGGTCAGGCGGACGGTGCCGCGGCCGTCTGGGCGCAGGTGGACCGGGGTCATGCTGAAGCCGGGGAATGGATGCGGGATCACGCCGTCGCGGTTGCGCTCCTTGGTGCTCCATTCGAACAGGTTGATCTGGATGTCGGGCCGTTCGAGCCGAGCATCGGATCGGGTGAAGACTCCGGCGGTGACGCCGTTGCTGGCCATGGGGCCATTGCGGAACAGGGCATAGCGGATGCCGGCGGCGGCCTGACGCAGTTTGCTGTTGTTCAGATCGTTCAGGGTGATCGCCTTGCTGCATCGCCAGCTTGCCGTGGTGTTGAAGTGGTCGTGCAGGTTGGACCCCACGGCCGGCATGTCGCGAACAACTTCGATGCCCATGTCCCGCAGATGCTGTGCCGGGCCCAGGCCGGACAACTGCAAAAGCTGTGGGGAGCCATAGGCGCCGCCGGAGACAATGACCTCGCGGCTTGCGTCGCTGATTTGCGGCCCTGCCGCGGTTCGATATTCCACCCCGGTCGCGCGGCCGTCCTTGATGACGAGCTTCGTCGCGTGCGCGTTGGTCCGGATGGTCAGGTTCGGTGGGGGATTCGACAGATAGGCCTTGGCGGCGCTCCAGCGGCGCTTGTTGGCGGTGGTGGTCTGGTAGTAGCCGCAGCCCTCTTGGTTCGGCCCGTTGAAGTCGGGGTTTGCGGGTATGCCGGCCTGTTGGCAGGCTTCCAGCACCGCCCTGGACAGTTCGCCTTTTTCCGACTGGTCGTTGACGTGAAGCGGGCCGCCGCTGCCGTGAAAGGCATCGGCGCCACGGGCCTGATTCTCGGCTTTCTTGAAGTAAGGCAGGACGGAGTCCCAGTCCCAGCCGGTGCAGCCGCGCTGGCGCCATTCGTCGTAATCGGCGTGGTTACCGCGGATGTAAACCATGCCGTTGATGGAACTGGAGCCGCCCAGGGTTTTGCCGCGCGGCAGATACAGCCGGCGATTGTGCATTTGCGGCTGCGGTTCGGTTTCGAACATCCAGTTAACCGAGGGATCGACGTACGTTTTGGCATAACCGAGCGGGATGTGGATCCAGGGGTTTTTGTCAGGCGGGCCGGCTTCGAGGAGGAGTACGCGGTACTGACCGGACTCGGCGAGGCGGCGGGCGACGACGCACCCGGCCGATCCCGCGCCGGTGACGATGAAGTCGTAGGTATCCGGCATGAACTGGCGTTCCCCTGCGATTTGGTTAAGCGAGATTCCGGGATTTAGCGCCGGGTGGCAATGGTGACCGGACTGACAGCAAGTCTCATTGGCGCGAAATATAGCCGATTCACGGGATCATACCCATGTATTGATACAATACTGCCGGATTTTCCTGTTTCAATCCACGCCGCGTGGTGATACTAATTTGTAACTAAATGTTCTCGGGAACATTCGGCGCCGGCTCGCGGGCGTGTGTTGTTTCCGACAATAGCGGACACCAGTGATGGTGTATCCGCAACCGCTGGTTTGTCTTTATCGACTGTGTATAAGACAGGAGTGATTCGAATGTCCATTCTCGATATTGTCCAGCAGCAGCCATTGCTACTGTGTGTCGTGGTCGGGCTCGCTTTCGCTACGTTTTGCGAGGTGCGGCTGATCCGCCAAAAGAATGCGGCGGGCAAGGACGCTTCCTAGCGCGGATTCGATCAAGTTCGGGGTGCGATGCCGGAAGTTGGATTGCTCAGGAAGCTGGCTATCGTATCATAATTTATCTTTCGTTCCGGCTTCGGCATCGCGAGAGATACCGCTTGCATGACTGGTATCAGATTTCCGATCCCGGGTGCCGGCCGGATCGAAATCGGGTATTATGCGCGAATTCAATAAGGAACGCGTCATGCTGGTCGTTGAACATCCCGCGGATATGAAGGCCCATATCGGGCAAAAAGTCGGCACCAGTGAGTGGGTGCTGGTCGATCAGCAGATGATCGACGCGTTCGCCGCCGCGACCGGCGACCATCAGTGGATCCATGTCGATGTGGAACGGGCAAAGCGGGAAATGCCGGGCGGCAAGACCATCGCCCATGGATATCTGACGTTGTCATTGCTGCCCCGGCTGGGGGAGACGGTGTATCAAATCCGCCATACATCGCGGGCGATCAACTACGGAACGAACAAGGTCCGGTTCACCTCCATGGTGCCGGCTGGGTCTCGGGTGAGGCTGACCCAGGTGCTGAAAGCCGTGGAGGATGTGAAGGGCGGCGTTCGAATGACGTTCGAAAGCACCATTGAAATCGAGGGCAGCGAAAAGCCGGCGCTGGTCGCCGAGGCGTTGTTCATGGCATTCGACTGATCGCCTGCGGCAGCACCTGATCCAGCCATGCCGGTAGATCGGGCCGCAAGGCGGCGATCGATGCGGGCGGGCGGTTGAAGCGGCGACGGGAGAACGCCTCCGCTTCGCCATATGGATAAGCGGCGCTGACCGTCCGGAACAGCGTCACCCCCAATGCGAAGATGTTAGATCGTTCGTCACCTGGCTGGCCCTCGATCATTTCTGGCGCCATGTAGCTGGGGGTTCCCGGGACCGCGGTGGCGGGGAAATCCTGGATGTTGGGCAAGCGGACGACACCAATATCCAGCAGTTTCAAGCCGCCGATCGGTTGCAGGATCACATTCTCCGGCTTGATATCGCGATGAATCACCCCTGCCCGATGGCGCGCCCCCACAGCTTTGGCCAGTTCGCGGCGATGCCGATGCCTTCGATACAAGACACGCGCGGGCGGCGATCCAGGCTTCGCGCAGGAAGGCCAGCCGCAGCACCGACTCCGTCACCGGCGCCGGCTTGGGGAATTTCAGGATGACGGCCCTGGATTTCGGCGCCGGGATGATGGACAGGCTGTTGACGGCCGGTTCCAGGTCGTCGTCGATGCCGATATCCGATTGGGCGCCCGGGGTGGTCACGGCGTTGGCCTTGACGCCGTGCCACGGGTTCAGTTCCTCCATCGCGTAGAGGAACAGGCGTAGCTAGGATTCGACGGCCACCACGCTGGGGCGCCCGGGTTCGGGGGCCAGGCAGGCGGCGAAGTCCTCATGCCGCGCCCGCGTTCCGGGATCGGTCGCGATGCCGACCTGCACGCGAGGCGTCTTGCGCATGATTGTCCCTGTCGCTGCCGTGGGCAGAATACACCATGTCCATGGGTTGGTTGCCATCCGGTTATGCAAATTGATCAGAGACTGCATCCTTATTGGTCAAATCTGACCGATCCGGTTGGTTTTTCGCTGGCATAGACCGTGCAATGCCAAGCAGGCAACAACGGGAGCATACAGCATCATGGCTACGTCACGTCGATTCGGCCGTCGATCCCTTCTGGCCACCGCGGGGGTCGCTGCCGGCAGCGGCGCGATCACCGGCTTCCCCACGATCTGGGCGCAGAATATCAAGAACATCACTCTGCGGCAGTTCGGCACCGGCGTGTCGAACCTGAACGCGGTGGCGGAAAAGGTGAAGTCCGACCTGGGGTTCACGTTGCAAATGACGGCGCTTGATACCGACGCCGTGACGCAGAAGGCGGTTACCCAGCCGAAATCCTATGACATCGCGGATATCGAGTATTTCTCGATCAAGAAGGTGTTTCCCACCGGCGTGATGCAGCCGATGGATGCCAGGAAGATCAAGAACTACGACAAGATCGTGCCAATCTTCACCAAGGGCAGGCTGACCCCGACCAGCCCGGTCGGGCAGGGCACCACGCCGTATTCGGTGGGCTATGTCGATGGGCCGAATGGCAAGGCGTTCGCCAAGGGCGCGACCGGTTGGATGACGCTGATTCCGACCATCTACAACGCCGACACGCTGGGTATCCGGCCGGATCTGGTCGGACGGCCGATCAACAACTGGAAGGACCTGGTCGATCCCGCGTTCAAGGGCAAGGCCTCGATTCTGAACATCCCGTCGATCGGCATCATGGATGCCGCGATGGTCATGGAATCGCTGGGGACGCTGAAATACGGCGACAAGGGCAACATGACGAAGCCCGAAATCGACAAGACCGTCGCCTTCCTGATCGAGGCGAAGAAGGCCGGCCAGTTCCGGGCGTTCTGGAAAAGCTTCGATGAAAGCGTGAACCTGATGGCCTCAGGCGAGGTGATCATCCAATCCATGTGGTCGCCGGCGGTGGCGGCGGTGCGGTCGAAGGGAATCCAGTGCAAGTATCAGCCGCTGGCCGAAGGCTATCGCGCATGGGCGGGCGGCCTGGGGCTGGCCAGGCATCTGAGCGGGTTGGAACTGGACGCGGCGTACGAATACATCAACTGGTATTTGTCCGGCTGGGTCGGGGCATATCTGAACCGCCAGGGTTACTACAGCGCGGTGCTGGAAACAGCGAAGGAGCACATGTCGCCGGATGAGTGGGGCTACTGGATGGAAGGCAAGCCGGCCAAATCCGATATCCTGAGCCCGGAAGGAAAGGTGATGGAGAAGGCCGGTGCGGTGCGCGACGGCGGGTCGTTTACCGAACGGATGAGCCGGATCGCGTGCTGGAATTCGGTGATGCACGAGGATCGCTACATGGTCCAGAAGTGGAATGAGTTCATCGCCGCATGACGATCAGGCGCCCCGATCCGCTGGCGCATTGCGGATCGGGGCGTCACGCCGCTGGCGGGACGATTTGTTCCAGGGATTGTGTGGCGCTGGTCCAGGCGGCGGCCAGCGCGTCCGGCCCACGGGTTACGCCTTCAAGGGCCAGGACGTGAATCGTGGTCAGGCCGATGGTGGTCAGCACCGCCCGCAGATAGGGCGTCAGGAAGTCGGGCTGGGCCGGCGTTCCGGCCGGAGACGGGCCGGTGAACCAGCCGCCCGAGGCAACAACGATGAATACCGGGCGGTCTTTCAAGGTGCCCACCTTACCGGCCGGTGTGCTGGCGAAGGTACGGCGAATGCGCACCACCTGATCGATCCAGGCCTTCAGCACCGCCGGGACGGTATAATTGTGCGTTGGCGTGGCGATGACCACCGCATCGGCGCGTTCGAGCTCTTCGATCAGGACGTCGGAGGCACCGAACGCGGCGGCGCTTGCCGCAGGGTTCATAATCGCGGCACAGAAGGCGGCATCGACAAAGGGCGGCGGAGTCAGGGCCAGGTCGCGACGAGCGATCCGCGCGGCGGGATGCCGGTCGCACAGCCGGTGCAGAACCTGCTGGGCGAAGCGGCTGCTGATGGCTTCGGCGCCTTTTGGACTGCATGAAATATACAGAATGTCTTTCATGAGTCAGTCCAAAACCTTGCCGAAGCGCAGGGCGGCGGGCAGCATGCCGTAGCGAAAGTAGAATCGCTGGCCGAACAGGTTGTCCAGTGCGGTGTCGAGCACAAGGCGATCGATCCCCCCTGCGCGCGCCAGAGCCGCCACAGCGTCCAGCAACCGAGCGCCGAGGCCGCCGCGCTGATGAGAGGGCGCGACGACCAGATCGTCCACATAGCAGAAACGGCCGCGTATCAAGGTCTCCTGCATACGATAGCCGGCGGCGCCGACGACCGCGCCGTCCGCGCGGGCGGCGAGCAGACGATAACCTTGATCGAACTGGCGCTGGACCCGTTCGACCAGTTCTTCGGGACCGGACAGGTGCGGGCGCAGTTCGCGTATGACCGGAAAGCAGGCCCGCAGGTCTTCGGGCGTGACGGCGGGGAGGATGTCGATGGTCATGCGGCCTCCAGATGAAAGCCGCCGCCGACGGCGATGCGGTTCCACAGGTTGATCAGGCCGATCAGCACCGTCAGGTTGGCGATCTCCATCGGGGAAAAGCTGCCAGCCAGGGCATCGCGGGCGCCGCCGGACGGATGTGCGGCCGGCAGGCGGGTCAGGTGTTCGGTCCAGGCCAGGGCGGCACGCTCCCGTGCCGTATAGAAGGGCGCCTCCCGCCAGGCATCCAGCAGATACATTCGCTGTTCGGTTTCGCCACCGGCCCGCGCGTGCCGGCTGTGCATGTCCAGGCAGTAGGCGCAGGCGTTGATTTGCGACGCCCGCATTTTAACCAGCTCGATCAGCGATTGCTCCAACCCGCACTGGCGGATATGGGCCTCGACGCCCGATACGGCGCGATACGCGTCGGGGGCAATGTCGCGCAGCGTCGGCTTTTTTTGGAGGGGCATGGCAGGTTCCTGTATTTCTGGGCTCGCCTAATGGGCGCCAGAAGTGGCATAGCGTTAAGGGCCAAGAACGGGCGTTTCGACTGGTCCATGACACTGAACCTCATCCTAGACCCGACCGAAACCGGCCCGCTGTTCCTCCAGATCGCGGCGCGAGTCCGCTCGGCCATCGTCAGCGGCGGCATCGCGGCCGGCGCCCGGCTGCCGTCGGCACGCGCGCTCGCCGCCCAGCTTGGCGTCGCGCGCGGCACGGTGGATGCCGCCTATGCGCTGCTGGCCGGCGAAGGTGCCATCGCGACGGCCGGATCGCGCGGAACGCGGGCTTCCGGTTCGGCCGGCTCCCGGATCGAGGCCGTTGCCCACACCCCCGATATGTTCGCCGAGGAGCGCGCACCGCAGCGATCCGGCCCGCTACCGTTCCAGATGGGCCTGCCGGCACTGGATGCCTTCCCCCGGAAGTTGTGGTCGGCGTTGACGGTGCAGGCGGCCCGATCCGCGCAGGCGACGGATCTGGCCCGCGTCGATCCTACCGGCGTGCCTCCCCTGCGCGAGGCGGTTGCCGCATATCTAGGCGTCGCCCGGGGTATCCGCTGCTCCGCCGGCCAGGTGCTGATCACAGCCGGATATCAGGGTGCCTTGTCGCTGGTGCGCCACGTCCTGCTGCGGCCGGGCGATCCGGTGTGGATGGAAGACCCCGGCTATTACATGACCCGCCAGGCGCTGGAAGCGGCGGGCGTGCGCGCCGTGCCGATCCGGGTGGACCGCGAGGGTTTGCGGGTTTCGTCCGGGATCACGACCGCGCCCAAGGCCCGGTTGGCGGTGGTCACGCCGACCCACCAATGCCCGACCGGCGTAGCGCTGACCTTGCCGCGCCGGATGGAGCTTCTGGCCTGGGCCAGCGATGTGGGATCATGGATCCTGGAGGACGATTACGACAGCGAGTTCCGCTACGTCGGCCGCCCGCTGCCTTCGTTGAAAAGCCTCGATCGCGGGCAGCGCGTGCTGTACGCCGGGACATTCAGCAAAGTACTGTTTCCGGCACTGCGGCTTGGCTATCTGGTGGTGCCGCCGGAACTGGCCGTTGCCTTCGCGCGTGCGTCGGGCCTGCTGTCCTTGGGGCACCCGGCACTGGAACAGCATGTCGCCGCCGCGTTCATGAACAAGGGCCATTTTTCCAGGCATATCAGGCGC